>NZ_JBHJQP010000060.1:0-41054 GCF_042262625.1 Streptomyces sp. NPDC056347
GCGGACGACAGCGGTTCGACGGCGGGCCGGTGCGTCTAGCGCACGCCGCGGCCCTCGTAGGCGCCGATGTTGGGGGCGCCGGGCTTCAGCGGGTTGCCGAAGTAGTCCTTGCCGCCGTTGTTCTCGATGACGGCTCCGGCGGCGAGGGCGGGCGAGCCCGTGCCGAGCCGGAAGTCGTCCCTGAGCTTCGGGTCGGCGGTGATGCCGCCGGGGTTCGGGCGGGTCATCTCGATGCCGTGGAAGGCGTTGTGGTCGAAGGAGAGCCCGGCGGTCGGGTTCTTGAAGGCGTAGCCGCCGGTGCCCTCGCTCACGAAGACGTTGTTGCGTACGGCCAGTTCGTGCTGGGTGGTCTCGGGGCTGCCCGCGTCGTCCTGGACGAGGTAGCCGGGAATCTGCTCCTTGTTGTGGAAGGTGTTGTTGTAGATCCTCGTGTCGAGGATCGGGCCCCAGCAGTTCTGGATGAGGCGGGCGCCGTCGTCGCGGCTGACGTTGTAGCGCGCCACCGTGCCGACGGTCTTGGCTCCGCTGTACGGGCAGATCAGCAGGAAGCCGCCCTTGTTGTCGTGGCTGTAGTTGTACTGGAAGACGGTGTTGCGGGAGGCGCCGTCGGCGTCGAAGGACATGCCGTCGTGGGTGTTTCCGCCGCCGGAGACCTCGTTGTACTCGACGGTGGTGTCGTCGGTGTTGAAGGTCCAGATGCCCGCGTTGGCGGAGGGCGAGCGGAGCTGGAAGCCGTCGATCCGGTTGTGGTCGACCCGGGCGCCGCTGGTGGTGTCGAGCTTCATGCCGTCACCGGCCAGCGACTTCAGCGTGTTGTGGTGGACGCGGACCCGGGTGCTCGGTGTCCACTCCCCCGGGTACGCGTTCGGGTCCTGCTGCTGGCCGACCAGGTCGCGCTTGGAGAAGGTCGACTTGAAGTAGATGCCTTCCCGGTCGACGTCCTCGATGCGGTTGTTCCCGATGTCCAGGCCGTCGTACCAGCTGGCCCTGGCGGTGCCCTCGACGGCGATGTGGATCGCGCTGGAGCCGGAGAGCGTCTTGTGGTCGCCGCCGCGGACGTCGTGGATGTAGAGGCCGGAGATGTCGAAGCCGCGGGCCACGCCGTAGTCGGTGAGGCGGAGGCGGACGCCGTTGCGCTCGCTTCCGGGGTTGTCGGCGTTGGTGATCTCCAGCGCCTTGAGGTGCACGTACTGCGTGTTGGCGAGCAGGACGACGTCGTGGGCGCCCGCCCCGTCGAGCCGGGCGCGGGCCGGGCCGGTGCCGTAGTCGGCGATGGTGAAGGGGGCGCGGGCGGAGCCGGAACCGGTGGGGGCGAGGGTGCCGGTGCAGGTGCTGCCGCGCTTGAACAGGAGCCGGTCGCCGGGGCCGTAGGTGTGGGCGTTGGCCTCGGCGAGGGTGGTCCAGGGGTGCTTCGCGCTGCCGGTGGCGCCGGCCGGGTCGGCGGCGCAGTCGACGTGGAAGGTGCGTGCGGCGGCGGGCGCGGCCTGTGCCGCGGTCTGGCCCGCGGCGGTCAGGGCTCCGGCGGCGGTCAGGGCCGCGAGCGCGGCGGCGGTGACGCGATGTCTCACAATTCCTCCGTACGAACGGTCGGGGGGCGGAGTGAACGGTCGATGGCGGGGTGGGCCCGTTCCGCATCGCCGGAATCCTGAACTCGGATTGATCGAACGTCAATGGATCTCGTTTGAATGATCGAAACTTCCGTCGTTCGATCATTCTTGGTCTAGGGTCGGACACCGGCCCCGACCGGCTCCGACCGGGCCGAGGAACCGGCCCCACACTGCGACGGGCCACACACTGCGAGGGGACTGCTGCCGTGCGCGAAAGTGCTGCTGAACGTCATGACCGCCTGCTCGGGCTGGTACGGGAGCGGGGTTCGGCCCGGGTCTCGGACCTGGCCACGCTGCTGGGCGTCTCCACGGTCACCGCGCGCCGGGACGTGGAGGAGCTGGCCGGCCGGGGCCTTCTGGACCGGGTCCACGGATCGGTGTCCTGGCCGCGGGACGCCGCGGGCCCGGCCGACGGAGCCGCCCCCGGCCCCGCGGGCGGCGGACCGGTCCTCGGCATGCTCGCGCCCTCCTCGACGTACTACTTCGCCGAGGTCATCCGCGGCGCCCACGAAGCCGCCGCGCGCGCCGGGGCCCGGCTGGTCCTGCGGATCTCCGACTACCGTCCGCAGGAGGACCAGGCACGCACCGAGGGGCTGCTCTCCGCGGGCGCCGAGGGGCTGCTGGTCGCGCCCGGCTGGCAGGACCCGGGCGACCCCGCCGCGTTCGGCGACTGGATCGCCTCGCTGCCCGCGCCGACGGTGCTGCTGGAGCGCAGGCCCGCCGCGGGCTCCCCGCTGGACGGCCTGGACCGGGTCTGCTCGGACCACGCGTACGGGGTGCTGCTGGCGGTGCGTCACCTGGTGCGGCTCGGGCACGGCGCCCCGCTGCTGATGGCCCGCGCGGACTCCCCGACCGCCGTCGCGGTGCGGTCCGGGTACGCGGAGGCACTGGCGGTGCTCGGGCTGCGGGCTCCGCAGGACGTGATCGACTCCGTGCCGTCCGAGCTCTTCCCGGACGCCTTCGAGCAGGCCGTACGGGCGCTGCGCGAGGCGGTCCTCACGGGCGTGGCGACGGCCGCGCTGGTCCACAACGACGTGGACGCGATCCAGGTGGTGCAGCGCCTGGCCGAGCTGGGCGTCCGGGTGCCGGACGACCTGGCGCTGATCGCCTACGACGACGAGGTGGCGGCGCTCGCGGACACCCCGCTGACGGCGGTGGCACCGCCCAAGCGCGAGGTGGGCCGCCATGCGACGGAGCTGCTGGTGGAACGGCTGGGGCAGGGCGCGGGTGCGCCCCGGCGCCATCTGACGCTGCTGCCGCAGTTGCGGGTGAGGGGCTCCTGCGGAGCGCGCAACCACCCCTAGACACGGCCCAACCGTACGAGCGGACCCGATTCCGGCCCCGATGCCGATATCCCGGCTCCGCAGGGTATTCCACACTCTATCCGCACGTAACTTGACTGATCTTTTTTCGATCAATCGATCTTTCGCTCTTGACTTCGGTCACGGCTGGTCCAAGGATCACGGCCAACGCCAATGTCGCCGCCAGTTCAGGAGCCTCGCTGTGAGCCGCAGTACGAGCAGAACGTCCCTCGCCGTAGTCGGCACCGCCACCGCCCTCGCCCTTCTCACGGCCTGCGGCGGCAGCGGTGACGACGACGCCGCCGCCGGAAGCGACGGCAAGCCCGTCAGCATCACCTTCTGGGGCTGGGCCAAGGGGTCCAAGGAGGTCGTCGACGCCTTCAACGCCTCTCACAAGAACATCAAGGTGGTGTACGAGGAGATCCCGTCCGGCAACGCCGGCGGCTACGCCAAGATCTCCAACGCGGTGAAGGCCGGGAACGCCCCCGACCTGGTCTCCATCGAGTACCCGCAGCTCCCCGAGTACGTCAGCCAGGGCGCGCTCCAGGACATCGGCGCGTACTTCACCGAGGACATCCGCAAGAAGCTGCTCCCGCAGGCGGTCGAGCTGACCACCCTCGGCGGCAAGAGCTGGGCCGTCCCGTTCGACGCCTCGCCGCAGGCCTTCTACTACCGCAAGGACCTGTTCGAGAAGTACGGCGTCGAGGTCCCCAAGACCTGGGACGAGTTCCGCAAGGCCGCCGAGAAGGTCAAGAAGGCCGACAAGAAGGCCCGGATCGGCACCTTCCTCCCCGACGACCCGACCACCTTCCAGGCGATGGCCTGGCAGGCCGGCGCCCAGTGGTACAAGCCCGAGGGCGACACCTGGAAGGTCACCACCGGGGACGCGGCCACCAACAAGGTCGCCGACTACTGGCAGGGCCTCCTCGACGACGACCTGGTCCGCTCCAACGCCTCGTTCAGTCCCGAGTGGACCAACTCCCTCAAGAGCGGCGGCACCATCGGCTACCTGGGTGCCGCCTGGGGCGCCGGTGTCCTCAAGGGCACGCTGCCTGAGCAGAGCGGCAAGTGGGCCGTCGCCCCGATGCCCAGCTGGGACGGCAAGCCCGCCAGCGGCATGCTCGGCGGCTCCACCTTCGCGGTGACCAAGACCAGCAAGAAGGCGAAGGCCGCGGTCGAGTTCGCCACCTGGATGTCGACCACCGAGGAAGGCATCAAGGCCCGCATCGCGTCCGGCACGTCGAGCGCCTTCCCGGCTGCGGAGTCCCTGCGCCCGGTCGCCAAGGCGTCCTTCGACGCCGGCTTCTACGGCGGCGAGGACATCTACCAGGTCTTCGAGGGCGCCGCCACGTCGATCGGCCGGAACTGGGCCTGGGGCCCGGCGACCGGCACGGCGAACACCGTCATCAAGGACCAGTTCGGCAAGGTCGCCAGCGGCGGCACCACCATCAAGGACGCCGTGAAGGCCGGTCACGACGCCACCGTCACCGAGCTGAAGAAGCGCGGGCTGAAGGTCGAGGACGCAGGCTGATGAAGCGCGCCCGGACGACCAGAGCCGCCGCCATCCTGCTGGGGCCCTTCTTCGTACTGTTCACCGCGTGCATGGTGGTGCCGATCGGATACGCGGTCTGGCTCAGCCTGTTCACCGAGAAACAGTCCGGCCTGGGCTTCGGCGGCACCGAGACCGTCTTCAGCGGACTCGACAACTACGCGGCGGCGCTGGGCGACCGGGCGTTCCGCGAGGGTTTCGGCGTACTCCTCGGGTACTGCCTGTTCTACATTCCGCTGCTGCTCGTCGGAGCCCTCGCCCTGGCCCTGCTGCTGGACTCCACGCTGGCCCGCGCCCGCCGGTTCTTCCAGCTGGCGCTCTTCCTGCCGCACGCCGTGCCCGGCATCATCGCCGCGCTGATCTGGGTGTACCTCTACACCCCGCAGCTCAGCCCGGTGGTGAGCGCCATGGAGTCAGGCGGGATCGGTTTCGACTTCTTCTCCCCCGGCGGCGCCCTCCCCTCCATCGTCAACATCGCGCTGTGGGAGTGGCTCGGCTACAACATGGTGATCTTCTACGCCGCGTTGCAGGCCATCGACCGCTCGGTGCTCGAAGCGGCCACCGTCGACGGGGCCGGTGCCTGGCGCACCGCGCTCTCCATCAAGGTCCCGCTGATCCGCTCCTCCCTGGTGATGGTCGCGCTGTTCACGGTCATCGGCTCGCTCCAGCTGTTCACCGAGCCGCTGATCCTCAACAAGGGGACCGGCTCCGCCGTCTCCTCCACCTGGACGCCGAACATGTACGCGTACACCGCGGCCTTCGAGCGCAATGACTACGGTCTCGCCGCGGCCGCCTCCATCCTGCTGGCGCTCACGGCCGCGCTGCTGTCCTTCGTCGTCACCCGCTTCACCGGCCGGAAGGGCAAGAAAGCATGAACTCCCCCGCTTCCCGCGGCCGCTGGATGTCGAAGACCGCCGTCAACGGCTTCCTCCTGCTCGCCGTCGTCTACATGCTCTTCCCCCTCGTCTGGCTGGTCACGGCCGCCACCAAGGACACCGGCGGGCTGCTCGCGGGCAACGCCTTCTCCTTCGAGGGCTTCAACCTCGGCGAGAACCTGTCGAACCTGGCCTCCTACGGCGACGGCATCTACTTCCGCTGGTACCTCAACAGCCTCCTGTACGCGGGCGGCGGGGCGATCGTCTGCTCACTGATCTGCGTCGCCGCGGGGTACGCCTTCGACAAGTACGAGTTCCGCGGCAAGGAGAAGCTGTTCGGGCTGGTGCTGATGGGGGTGCTGGTGCCGACCACCGCGCTCGCCCTGCCGATGTACCTGCTGGCCTCCAAGACCGGCCTGGTCAACACCTACTGGTCCGTGCTGATACCCGTGCTGGTCAACCCCTTCGGCGTGTATCTCGCCCGGGTGTTCAGCACCGGCTACATACCGAACGAGGCCCTGGAGGCCGCCCGTATCGACGGGGCCGGTGAGCTGCGCGTCTTCTGGTCGATCGGGCTGCGCATGGTCATGCCGGGCTTCGTGACGGTCTTCCTCTTCCAGTTCACCGCGATCTGGAACAACTTCTTCCTCCCCCTCGTGATGCTCTCGGACCGCAAGCTCTTCCCGCTGAGCCTCGGCCTGTACTCCTGGAACACCAACACCCACGGCGAGCCGAGCTTCTACCCGCTGGTCGTCACCGGCTCCCTCCTCGCCGTCGTCCCCCTGATCGTCGCCTTCGTCTCGCTCCAGCGGCACTGGAAGGCCGGACTGACCGCCGGCAGCGTCAAGTGACCCCGTCGCGAGCCCCGAGGAGTACGTGTTCCACCATGCCCCACGCCACTGACAACCGGCCCACGGCCCTGCTCGCGATGGGGCCCGGCATCGCCGAGCGCCTCCTCGCCGACCACCACCGCACCCGGCTGGCCGCCCTCACCCGCACCGACCCGTACCTCGTCGCCCACGACCTGACCGCGCCGGCGCCCGGCGTGGCCGCCGCGCTCGCCGAGGCGGAGGTGCTGTTCACCTGCTGGGGCGCGACCCCGCTCACCCGCGAGGTGCTGGCCGCCGCGCCCCGGCTGCGCGCCGTCGTGCACGCCGCGGGCTCGGTGAAGCACCACATCACGGACGCCTGCTGGGAACGCGGCATCGCCGTCACCTCGGCGGCCGGGGCCAACGCCCTGCCGGTCGCCGAGTTCACCCTCGCCGCGATCCTCTTCGCCGGCAAACGCGTCCTGCACAGCGCGCGCCGCTACCGCGAGCTGCGCACCGGGCACGACTGGCTCGCGGAGCTCGACGGGGCCGGGAACTACCGCCGTACCGTCGGCATCGTCGGCGCCTCCCGGATCGGCCGCCGGGTGATCGAGCTGCTGCGCCCCTTCGACCTGGACGTGCTGCTGTACGACCCGTACGTGGACGGTGCGGAGGCGGCACGGCTCGGTGTGCGGTCCGTATCGATCGACGAGCTGTGCGCACGCAGCTCCGTGGTCTCGGTGCACGCGCCGCAGCTCCCGGAGACCCGTCACCTGATCGGTGCGGCGCAGCTGGCCGCCATGGCGACCGGGGCGACGCTGATCAACACGGCCCGGGGTTCGCTGGTCGACGAGCAGGCCCTGCTGGCGGAGCTGACGACCGGGCGGCTGCGGGCGGTGCTGGATGTGACGGACCCCGAGCTGCCGCCCTCGCACTCGCCGTTGTACGAGCTGCCGAACGTGCTGCTCACCCCGCATGTCGCGGGATCGCTCGGCGACGAGCTGCACCGGATGGCCGATCAGGCGCTGGACGAGCTGGAGCGTTTCGCGGCCGGTCTGCCCTTCGCGGACCCGGTGCACTCCGGCAGCCTCAGCCACTCGGCCTGAAGCACCGGCCCGAGAACGCCGGAAAAGCTAGAAGCGCCGGAAACGCCGAAAAGGCCCCCTGTCCCACCGTCGAAGCGGTGGGCCAGGGGGCCTTCTGCGGCTGTGCGCCTGCCTGACGGCGGTGCGTCAGTGGGCGTGGCCGTGACCGCCGTGGGCGGCCTCGGCCTCTTCCTCGGCCGGCTTCTCGACGACCAGGGTCTCGGTCGTGAGCAGCAGCGACGCGATGGACGCGGCGTTCTCCAGCGCGGAGCGGGTGACCTTGACCGGGTCGATGACGCCGGCCTTCACCAGGTCGCCGTACTCACCGGTGGCGGCGTTGAAGCCCTGGCCCTTGTCGAGGTCGGCGACCTTCGAGGTGATGACGTAGCCCTCGAGGCCGGCGTTCTCGGCGATCCAGCGCAGCGGCTCGACGGCGGCGCGGCGCACGACCGCGACACCGGTGGCCTCGTCGCCGGTCTTGCCGAGGTTGCCCTCGAGGACCTTGACGGCGTGGACGATGGCGGAGCCACCACCGGAGACGATGCCCTCCTCGACCGCGGCGCGGGTCGCGGAGATGGCGTCCTCCAGACGGTGCTTCTTCTCCTTGAGCTCCACCTCGGTGGCGGCACCGACGCGGATCACGCAGACACCGCCGGCCAGCTTGGCGAGGCGCTCCTGGAGCTTCTCGCGGTCCCAGTCGGAGTCCGTGGCCTCGATCTCGGCCTTGATCTGGTTGACCCGGCCCTTGACGTCGCCGGGCTCGCCGCCGCCGTCCACGATCGTGGTGTCGTCCTTGGAGACGGTGACGCGGCGGGCGGTGCCCAGCACGTCCAGACCGGCCTGGTCGAGCTTGAGGCCGACCTCCTCGGCGATGACGGTCGCACCGGTGAGGGTGGCGATGTCGCCGAGCATGGCCTTGCGGCGGTCACCGAAGCCCGGGGCCTTCACCGCGACGGCGTTGAAGGTGCCACGGATCTTGTTGACGACGAGGGTCGACAGCGCCTCGCCCTCGACGTCCTCGGCGATGATCAGCAGCGGCTTGGAGCCACCGGCCTGGATGACCTTCTCCAGCAGCGGCAGCAGCTCCTGGATGGAGCCGATCTTGCCCTGGTGGACCAGGATGTACGGGTCGTCGAGGACGGCCTCCATGCGCTCCTGGTCGGTCACCATGTACGGGGACAGGTAGCCCTTGTCGAAGGCCATGCCCTCGGTGAAGTCGAGGTCCAGACCGAAGGTGTTGGACTCCTCGACGGTGATGACGCCGTCCTTGCCGACCTTGTCCATCGCGTCCGCGATGAGCTCGCCGACCTGCGGGTCCTGCGCGGAGAGCGCGGCCACGGCGGCGATGTCGGTCTTGTCCTCGATCGGGCGGGCGGTCGCGAGGAGCTCCTCGGACACGGCCTTGACCGCGGCGTCGATGCCCTTCTTCAGGGCGGCCGGGGAGGCGCCGGCGGCGACGTTGCGCAGACCCTCGCGGACGAGCGCCTGGGCGAGCACGGTGGCGGTGGTGGTGCCGTCACCCGCGACGTCGTTGGTCTTGGTGGCGACCTCCTTCACCAGCTGGGCACCGAGGTTCTCGTACGGGTCGTCGAGCTCGACCTCGCGCGCGATGGTGACACCGTCGTTGGTGATGGTGGGGGCGCCGAACTTCTTGTCGATGACGACGTTGCGGCCCTTGGGGCCGATCGTCACCTTGACCGTGTCGGCAAGCTTGTTGACGCCGCGCTCAAGGGCGCGACGGGCGTCCTCGTCGAACTTCAGGATCTTCGCCATGGGAGCTGAGCTTTCCTCTCGAACGAACCGCGCCCCTGACCGCCCGGCTGGTTATCGCAGGGGGCCAGGGGCGCAGCACAGAAAACGTGGGTGAACTACTTCTCGATGATCGCGAGCACGTCGCGAGCCGAGAGGACGAGGTACTCCTCGCCGTTGTACTTCACCTCGGTGCCGCCGTACTTGCTGTAGAGCACGACGTCGCCGGTCTTGACGTCGAGCGGAAGACGCTCGCCGTTCTCGAAGCGGCCCGGACCCACGGCCAGGACGACGCCCTCCTGGGGCTTCTCCTTGGCGGTGTCCGGAATGACCAGGCCGGAGGCCGTGGTCTGCTCGGCGTCGAGCGGCTGGACCACAATGCGGTCCTCGAGCGGCTTGATCGCAACCTTGGAGCTGGCGGTCGACACGATCCGGTCTCCCCCTTCGGAGATCTCACGGGGTAACAGTCTTGGGTGGCGACCAGGTCGATCCGTCGTCGCGGGTGCCGGACCTGCCAGTCGCGCAGTGGTGTTGGCACTCTCCAGTGGTGAGTGCCAGCACCGAGACTATGACCGCGATTAGCACTCGGTCAAGCGGAGTGCCAATTCGAGCGATCGTGGCGCGATCACTCCACCGCGTCCTCCCGGCCTTCCCGCCGTCCGGAACATCGGAACAACGGTCCGGACAACGGTCCGGACGCCATGAGGGCAACGTACGTACGGACCGGAGCGTTCCGTACGACCTCGGGGGCATGTCCCACTCCCCTCCCTCGCACGTGGGCGGCCCGGTGCACTACGCCCGGCCGGCGGGGACGGTCGCCGGTGCCCGGACCCGGACCGCCGACGTCACACGTAGTCCTCCAGCCGGGCCACGGCGTAGCCCCGCTCGGTGACGGTCCGCATGACCGCCCGCACCAGGTCGGTCATGCTGCCGCCCCACGCGGCCCGGCCCCGGAAGTGGGTGAGGACGATGTCGCCCGGATGCAGGTCCCGGTCACCCTCGCGCCACTCCATGCGGTCCGGGAACGCCTCGGCGCTCCACAGCGGCACGGCCTCGATCCCACAGGACCGTGCGGCCCGGAGCGTGTCGGCGTCGTAGCTGCCGTACGGCGGGCGGAAGAGGCGGGGCCGCTTCCCGAACCGCGCCTCCACGGCGTCCTGCTGGCCGCAGATCTCGTGCCGCTGCTCGTCGTACGAGAGGCCGGGCAGGTAGGGGTGGTGGAGGGTGTGGTTGGCGAGGACGGTACCCAGCCGCTGGGCCTCGCCGAAGTAGCCGTAGTTGTCCTTCACCTCGTCGTCGCTGAGGAACGCGCTGTACGGGATGTCCAGCTCGTCCATCATCTGGAGCAGTTCGGGGTCCTTCTCGGCCCCGTCGTCGATGGTCAGGAAGACGACCCGGTCCTTGGTCGGGACGGTGGTGAAGACCGGCGGCAGCGCGCCGTCGTCGCCCTCCACCTCGAAGCCCGCGCGGGTAGTGACGCGCGGCTTCGCGACGGGCGGCAGCGGGGCGATCAGCGGCGGCCTGTCGAGCCCCCACTTCCTGGCGATCCTCGCCCGTACGGCCGGGGTGAGCCGCGCGTTCTCGTAACGCTCGCCGGGCAGGCGGGCCAGGCCTCGGCGGAGCCCGGGGGCGACCGGGAGCCCGGCGGCGCCCGGCGGCGGGCCCGGGTTCCCGGCGAGGGCCCGCTCCCGCTGCCCTGCCTCGCCGGGCGGACGGCCTCCGGGCTCGGAGGCACAGCCCGAGCCGACCGCCGCGAGCAGAAGTGCGGCCAGCACGGCGACGGCGGGCCGCCGCGGGGAGCGGCCGCGCCGCCGGCGCTCCCCGGACGTGGCGGGTCTGGGTGGTTTTGCGGTTGATTTTTCGTTTTGTCGTACTAGTTGCATGGCGCCGCATCCTGCCAGCAGGCGACCGGCCTCCCGGCCCGACACCGCCGCCGGGGCCCGCCGGTCTACCCGGCTGGCTCACAATGGGGCAGGTGAACGCTCTCGCCCCGAACGACCCGCCCGCCGACGGCCGGTCCGGCTCCCCCGCCCCTTCCCCGAGCGGGGGAGACCCCATCGCCGACTTCCTGGCCCTGCGCACCCCCGAGGGCACCGCGCTCCTGGACGAGCTGCGGGACCACGACCCCGCCCGGGAACTCGCCACCGCCACCCGGCTGCGCCGCACCCACCCGGCCGCCCTGGTCTCGGCGGCGCTCGGGCAGGCCCGGCTCCGGCAGCGGGCGGTGGCGAAGTTCGGCGCCGAGGACGCGTACCGGATGTTCTTCACGCCCAACGGCGTCGAGCAGGCGACCCGCACCTCCGTGGCCACCCACCGCGCCCGGCGGTTCGCAGCGGCGGGCGAGGTGCGCCACGTCGCCGACCTCTGCTGCGGGATCGGCGGCGACGCCATCGCGCTGGCCCGCGCGGGCATCCGGGTGCTCGCCGTGGACCGCGACCCGCTGACCGCCGAGGTGGCCCGCGCCAACGCCGCCGTGCTGGGGCTGGACGACCTGATCGAGGTGCGGTGCGCCGATGTCGCCGCCGTCGACACCTCGTCCTGCGACGCGGTCTTCGTGGACCCGGCCCGGCGCGGCGGGCGGGGCCGGATCTTCGACCCCGAGGCGTACTCCCCTCCGCTGTCCTGGGCGACCGGCGCCGCCCTAGCGGCCCCCCGCGCCGCCCTGAAGATCGCCCCGGGCATCCCGCACGAGGCGATCCCCGAGCAGGCCGAGGCCGAGTGGATCTCGGACGGCGGCGACGTGAAGGAGGCGGTGCTCTGGTTCGGCGAGGGCTTCACGGCCGGCGCGTACCGCGCCACGCTGCTCCCGGCGGACGCCACGCTGTGGTCCAAAGCGCCGCTGCCCGCCCCGCCCGTCGGCCCGGTGGGCCGCTACCTGTACGAGCCGGACGGCGCCGTCATCCGCGCGCATCTGGTCGCCGACCTGGTCGCGCGGTGCGAGGGGCGGCTGATCGACGAGACCATCGCGTACATCACCAGCGACCGGCCGTACACCTCCCCGTACACCGCCGGGTACGAGATCACCGACCGGCTGCCGTTCAGCATGAAGAAGCTGAAGGCGCTGCTGCGGGAGCGGGAAGTGGGCGTGCTGACCGTCAAGAAGCGCGGTTCGGCGGTCGAACCGGAGGAGCTGCGGCGCCGGATGAAGCTCCGGGGGCCCAACTCCGCGACGGTCTTCCTGACCCGGGTGGCCGGTGCGCCGACGATGCTGATCGGCCACCCGATGACCGGCCCGAACTGACCGGCCCGAACTGACCGGCCGCGACGGCTGGTCAGGCGAGGTCGGTCAGATCCTCCGCGTACACCTGCGAGAGCGGCCGGGGGCCGACGTACTGCTGGCAGTTGCACTGGCCGGACTCGAAACGGACCGGCTTCTTGTTCTCGTCCCAGGCCGTCGGCACCTCGACACGCTCATGGCAGCGGCCCTGCTTGTCGTGCTTGGCGAGGTGGTGCGTGCAGCCGCAGACCGGCTCCGGCGGCCTGTTCGCCGCCTCGACGGCCAGCCGCTCCTTCCGGCCCGTCTCCAGCAGTTCGAGCTTGCGTTCGTGCCGATTGCGCAGCGCCGTACGGACGTTGTCGACGGCCCATCCGAAACCGCCCATCCAGAAAACGATGAGCACCCACCAGTACCACTCCATGACGCCCTCCCCCTAAGTGACACCTGTGCCCGGTCAGGATAGGGCCCGGCTCAGCGGTGGGAACCGCCCCCGACGGAGAACAGCGGCGCCGGGGCGGACGCACCGGCCAGGACCCGCAGCACCCAGCGCCGGTGGGCGAACGCCTTGACCAGGCCGATCAGTCCGACCAGCCAGGCGATCAGCCCGAGCCCCATGGCGAGGACGACCAGGCTCCAGCCGTACCCGTCCGGCGCGGCGTTCGCCGGGACGGCGAAGCAGGTACCGAGGCCGACCGCGCAGAGCACGAACGACAGCACCAGCCAGGCGGCGGACGCACCCGGCATCCGCAGCGCCGCGTCCCGCGCCGGATCGCGGTCCAGGCCGCCCCAGGCGTCGAGCAGTCGGCGGACCCGGCGGTCCCGGCGCAACCCGATGACGACGAGGACGACGGCGGGCACCAGGCAGCAGACGCCCAGGGCCAGCATCACGATGCCGGCCCCGGCGCTGAGCACGTCGTACGACTCCTCGAAGGTGACCAGCGCCGAGCCCACCAGCAGCCAGCCGAACGCGCCGAGCACGCCCCATGCCCAGAGCACCGCCAGCCGCCCCGGCCCGACATGGGCGCGCACCAGCCCCCCGAGCACCGCCGCCCGGTCGGTGAGCAGCGCCTCCCGGTCGGGCCAGGCGCGTATCTCCACGGGCGGCGGCGGGGGCGGCAGTTGTGCGCGAGGGGACATGAGCACGACCCTACCGACCGCCCCGCGCGAACGGGTCCGGGCGTCGCGCGGGGCGGGCGGGCTCAGGCGTTGCGCAGCGCTTCGAGGTCCAGCTTCCGCATGCCCATCATGGCCTTCACGGCGCGCAGCACCTTGGCCGGGTCGGGGTCGGACATCACCTCGGTGAAGCCACGCGGCACCAGCTGCCAGGACAGACCGTACTTGTCCTTGAGCCAGCCGCACTGCCCTTCCTCGCCGTCCTTGGTGAGCTCGGCCCACAGGGCGTCGGTCTCCTCCTGCGAGTCACAGTCCACGTACAGGGAGACCGCCTCGGTGAAGGGGAACTGCGGGCCGCCGTTGAGCGCGACGTACTCCTGGCCGGCCAGCCGGAACCGTACGGACATGACCGTGCCCACCCGGTCCGGCGCGGCCTCGGTGTACTGGGTGGCGTCCAGCACCTCCGAGTCGCCGCCGAAGACGGAGACGTAGTAGTGCGCGGCTTCCTCGGCCTGGGTGTCGAACCACAGGAAGGTCGTGATCTTCTGCATGGTCTGCTCCTGTCGCATGGTGCCGATCCGTTGAAGGGTGGACCGCCGCCGGGAGCGGAACTCATCGGTCGTCGCGGACCGGATGTTCCGCGCGGTCCAGGAGCATGGCCCGCTCCCTCGCGTTGCGGGTCAGCGCGGCCGCCCGTACGAACTCGGCGCGCGCCTCCCGCGTGCGCCCCGTCCGGGCCAGCAGGTCGCCGCGCACGCTGGGCAGCAGGTGGTAGCCGGCCAGCGCCGGATCGGCGGCCAGGGCGTCGACCAGGGCGAGGGCCGGCCCGGGGCCCTTCGCCATGGAGAGCGCCACGGCCCGGTTCAGCTCGACGACCGGGGAGGGTGCGATCGCGGCGAGCCGGCCGTAGAGGGCGACGATGGTGTCCCAGTCGGTTTCCTCGTACGCCGTCGCCCGCGCGTGGCAGGCGGCGATCGCGGCCTGCACGGTGTACGGGCCGAGTCCGGCGCCCTCGCCGGTCCCGGCGACGGCCCGCTCCAGGGCGGCGACCCCGCGCCGGATCAGCAGCCGGTCCCAGCGGGCCCGGTTCTGGTCGGCGAGCAGGACCGCCGCGCCGTCCGGGCCGGTCCGGGCGGCGGTGCGGGAGGCCTGGAGCTCCAGCAGCGCGGCCAGACCGTGCACCTCGGGCTCGTGCTCCATCAGCCCGGCGAGCACCCGGGCCAGCCGCAGCGCGTCCTCGCAGAGCGCCGGGCGCAGCCAGTCGTCGCCCGCGGTCGCCGCGTAGCCCTCGTTGAAGATCAGGTAGATCACTTCGAGCACGGAGCCGAGGCGGGCGGCGCGGTCGGGCCCGTAGGGCACCTCGAAGGCGACTCCCTCGCGGCCCAGGGTCCGCTTGGCCCGGACGATGCGCTGGGCGACGGTCGGCTCGGGGGCCAGGAAGGCGCGGGCGATCTCCTCGGTGGTGAGGCCGCCGAGGAGCCGCAGGGTGAGGGCGATCCGGGCCTCGGCGGAGAGCACCGGATGGCAGGCGGTGAAGATCAGCCGGAGCAGGTCGTCGTCGATGGCGTCCGGCTCGGCGGGCTCGGGCGGCGCCACGTCCGCCGGCGACCGGCCGACCTCGGCGAGCTTGCGGGCGTAGACCTCCTTGCGGCGTACGAGGTCGATCGCGCGGTGCCGGGCGGTGGCCATGAGCCAGGCGCCCGGATTCTCCGGGACGCCCGACTCGGGCCACTGCTCCAGTGCGGCGACCAGGGCGTCCTGGGCGAGCTCCTCGGCGATGCCGATGTCGCGCACGATACGGGTGACGCCCGCGACGATCCGCGGGAACTCGATCCTGAAGACCGCCTCGACCGCCGCGGTTGTCGCTGTCACGGTCCCCCATCCCAGCAGCGGGGCCGGGGCGGTGCAAGCCGGACCGGGCGGGTCCGGGCGGATCGGGTCCGGGCACGTCCGGGTCCGGGCGGACCGGGCCGGGGCGGATCGGGCCGGGCGGTCAGTCGCCCGTGGTGGCCTCGTCGATCTGCCGGACCTCGGAGGTCACGGTCCACTCCGCGGGGTGGATGCTCAGGAAGCGCCTGGTCCACTCCAGGGCCTCCGCCATGTCCTTGGCCTGGAGGATGGCGTAGCCGCCGACGACCTCCTTGGTCTCGGTGAAGGGCCCGTCGGTCCGGCTGAGCTTCCCGCCGGACCAGGTGATCCTGGTCCCCTGCGAGCTGGGCGTGAGGCCGGCCGTCTCCAGCATGACCCCGGCCTTGGTGATCTCCTCGAACAGGGCGCCCATGCGCTGCTGGAACTCGGCGTCGGGGGTCTGCGGGGGCAGTTCCCGCTCGTCGATGCGGATCAGTGTCATGAAGCGCGGCATGGTGGCTCCCGGGTCTGCGCGGCGGGGCCTCTCCCCGCCTCTCACCCTTGCGTCGAACGGGCTCCGGCCGGATCGACAGTTCCCGCGAAAATTCTTCCGGGGAATTTCCCGGCCGGCCACCGGAGGCGGTGCCTCAGCCGCCCGCTCCGGTGACCTCCACGGACTCGAAGCGCCAGCGGTGCACCGGGCGGGTGATCAGCGCGGCGTCCGGTTCGGGCAGCTCGGGGAGCGCGTCGTCGTGGCCGCCCTCCCACCAGGTGATCACCAGGACCCGGTCCTGCGAGGCGCGCAGCAGCTCGCGGCGGAGCGGCTCGCGGGCCAGCTCGGCGGCGCGGGCCCGCGCCCACTCCAGGAGCTCGGCGCCCCGGCCCGCCGTGGCGCGGGCCTCCCACATGAGGGCGACGGTCATGAGTAGAGGTTGTCCTTGCTGATCTCGTGGACGTGGTCGTGGTCGTGGGTGTGCGCGTGGGCGCCCGGTACGTGGGTGTCGGTCACCGGCAGCGAGGAGTCGGCGGACAGCTCCAGGTCCGAGGCCGGACGGTTGCGGGCCACCATCTCCGCGCCCAGGGCGGCGACCATCGCGCCGTTGTCCGTGCACAGCCCGGGGCGGGGCACCCGCAGCCGGATCCCGGCCCGCTCGCACCGCTCCTCGGCCAGCGCCCGCAGCCGGGAGTTGGCCGCGACCCCGCCGCCGATCATCAGGTGGTCGACGCCCTCGTCCTTGCAGGCGCGTACGGCCTTGCGGGTGAGCACGTCCACCACGGCCTCCTGGAAGGACGCCGCCACGTCCCGCACCGGCACCTCCTCGCCCGCGGCGCGCTTGGCCTCGATCCAGCGGGCCACCGAGGTCTTCAGCCCGGAGAAGGAGAAGTCGTACGCGGCATCGCGCGAGCCGGTCAGGCCGCGCGGGAAGGCGATCGCCGCCGGGTCGCCCTCCCTGGCCAGCCGGTCGATGACCGGGCCGCCGGGGAAGCCGAGGTCCAGCACCCGGGCGATCTTGTCGAAGGCCTCGCCCGCCGCGTCGTCGATGGTCGCGCCGAGCGGCCGTACGTCGGCCGTGATGTCCGGCGCCAGCAGCAGCGAGGAGTGGCCGCCGCTGACCAGCAGCGCCATCGTCGGCTCGGGCAGCGGGCCGTGCTCCAGCTGGTCGACGCAGATGTGCGAGGCGAGGTGGTTGACCCCGTAGAGCGGCTTGCCCAGCGCGTACGCGTACGCCTTCGCCGCCGACACGCCGACCAGCAGCGCCCCGGCCAGGCCGGGGCCCGCGGTGACGGCGATGCCGTCGAGGTCGCGGGCGGCGATCCCGGCCTCCTTCAGGGCGCGCTCGATGGTGGGGACCATCGCCTCCAGGTGGGCGCGGGAGGCGATCTCCGGGACGACGCCGCCGAAGCGGGCGTGGGTGTCGACGCTGGACGCGACGGCGTCGGCGAGCAGGGTCGTGCCCCGGACGATGCCGACGCCGGTCTCGTCGCAGGAGGTCTCGATGCCGAGTACGAGCGGTTCGTCAGCCATCAGTCAGTCTCTGTTTCTTGTCCGTGCTCTTGCACGTGCTCTTGTACGTGGAGGCGCATGACGAGTGCGTCGACGTTGCCCGGCTGGTAGTAGCCGCGGCGGAAGCCGATCGGTTCGAAGCCGAAGCGCTCGTACAGCTTCTGGGCCCGGGTGTTGTCGACGCGGACCTCGAGGAGCACCTCGGCGCACTCGAAGGCGGTGGCGTGCTTCAGCAGGTCGGTCAGGAGCGCGGCGCCGAGGCCGCCGCCCCAGTGGTCGCGGGTGACCCCGATGGTCTGCACGTCGGCGAGTTCACCGGCGGCGGCGAGGCCCGCGTAGCCGACGATCCGGCCGGTGGCCGGGTCCTCGGCGACGACGTAGCGGCGGGTGGCCCCGGGGCCGCGCGAGTGCGCCAGCTCGGACCAGAACATGCCGGCCGACCAGGCGTCGTCCGGGAACAGCTCGCTCTCCAGCCCGAGCACCGGATCGATGTCCCACCAGCGCATCTCGCGCAGCACGGCGGTCGTGGTCGTCACTTGGGGGTGACCACCTTGTAGTTCTTCGGCACCTGGGCGTCGGGCCTGCGCAGGTAGAGCGGGAGCGGCTCCAGCAGTTCGGCGCCCGCGGCGAGCCGCTCGGCGGCGAGGGAGGCCAGGGCTCCGGCGCTGACGTGCTCGGGCGTACGGGCGTCGGGGAACGCCTCGGGGTAGAGCGCCGCGCCCGCGCCGACGACGGGCAGCCCCGCCAGCTGTTCGGCGATGTCGGCGGGCCGGTCCACGGCGGGCCCGGCGGTCCGGGTGCGGAAGTCCTCGTACCGCGCCCAGTAGACCTCCTTGCGGCGGGCGTCCGTCGCGACGGCGAACGGGCCCGTGAGCCCGGCCAGGCCCGCCGCGTACGCCAGCGCGTCCAGGGTGCACACGCCGTGCACGGGCACGGAGAGGGCGGAGCCGAAGGTCGCGGCGGTGACCAGGCCGACCCGCAGCCCGGTGTACGGGCCGGGGCCGACGCCGACGGCCACGTCCGTCACCGCGTCGAGTTTCGTGCCGGCCTCGGCGAGCACCCGGTCGACGGCGGGCAGCAGCAGCTCCCCGTGTCTGCGGGCGTCGACCTGGCCGGACTCGGCGACGACGGCGGTCCCGTCGTGCAGGGCGACGGTGACGGCGGGGGTTGCGGTATCCACGGCGAGCAAGAGCACACGAACAGCGTACGGCTCCGTCGACGCGGGCACGGTGCCCCGTCCGGCGTCCCGGCGCGACCGGCACCGGCTGCTACCGTCACCGTGCACACGCGGGTACGAAGTAATCGCTAAACGCTTGTACGACTTACGGAAGCGAAAGGGGCGCGCACGGTGTCCAAGGGCAGCTCGGGAATCGTGGCCGGGCTCACTGTGGCGGCACTGGCCGCAGTCGGGTTCCTGGCCTTCCAGGCGTCGGCCAATGTCCCCGACGACCTCGCGGCCCCCAAGCCCTCGGCCTCCGGCGCCGTCTCCTCCACCGAGGACGCCAAGCCGAAGGAGAAGAAGCCGCGCCCTGCCGCGCTCCCCGCGCACTCCGGCACCGGGCAGCGGGTCGTCTACGCCCTGGAGGCCCGCCGGGTCTGGCTCGTGGACGAGGCCGGGAAGGTACTGCGGACCTTCCCGGTGATGCCGAGCGCGCTGAGCCCGAAGCCGGGTTCGTACCAGGTGGGCACCCGCCAGGGCCCTCCGACCAAGGGCTCGGACGGTGTGATGATCGAGCACGTGGTGCGGTTCGCGCTGGTGGAGAACGTGTCCGTCGGGTTCAGCTCGGCGGTGGACGGCACGATGGAGAGCCCGGACCCGACGCTGCGGACGGGCGGGGTGCGGATGGCCCAGGAGGACGGCGACGCCATGTGGGAGTTCGCCATAAGGAACACGAAGGTGGTCGTCGTCCCGTAACGCCTTCGGGCCGTGCGTCCGCCACGCCTCGGGCCGTGCGTCCACCACGCCTCGGGCCGTGCGTCCGTAGTGCCTTCAGGCCGTGCGTTCGAGGCCGGAGCCGGCGCGGGGCGCGGGCGTACCGGCCGGCTCGGCGGCGGGTGCGGGACCGGTGGCCGGGGTCTCCTTCCGCCCGTCCTTCGACGGTGGCGGGGTGGAGACCGCCGTGGCCGCGGCGCAGGCCGCCAACAGGTCCTTCATCGATGGCGGCGGCGGCACTTCATGTTCGGCGGACGTCGTCATGGATGCCTCCTGGGGCTCCGGTGGAAGGCGTGGTTAGGCAGACCTAACTCCGCTCTCGTCATCCATGTGACCACGCCCGCCCCGCCGCGCGCAACAATTTGCCGACAGCCTGTCGGAATACGGGGGCGCGCCCTGCCTCAGACCTCGCGCAGTCCCGCCCAGCGCGCCCCGGTCCCGATCAGGGTCACGGCGCGCCGCTCGTCGTCCGTGTCGCCGACCGCGCGCTCGATGACCACCCGCAGGCGGTCCTGGGACAGCTCCTCCACCTTGCCGTCGCCCCACTCCACGACCACCACCGAATCCGGCAGCGACACGTCCAGGTCCAGGTCCTCCATCTCGTCGAGCCCGCCGCCCAGGCGGTACGCGTCGACGTGGACCAGGGCCGGGCCGCCGGTCAGCGAGGGGTGGACGCGGGCGATCACGAAGGTGGGGGACGTGACCGCGCCACGCACGCCCAGGCCCTCGCCGAGCCCGCGGGTCAGCGTCGTCTTCCCGGCGCCCAGCTCGCCGCTGAGCATCACGAGGTCGCCGGGGCGCAGGACCGCGGCGATCCGGCGGCCCAGCTCCTGCATCTGTTCGGGGGACTCGACGGCCAGGTCCACGCTGACGGTGTCCGGTGCGGCGGCGCCGTCCGGCTCAGTCGCCGTGTCGGTGTGCGGTGCTTCCATGTCCGCCCACGTTAGTCGCTGCCGGCACCGCTCCGGCGCGTACCAGCAGGTCCGCCAGCCGGTCCGTGACCGTCTCGGGGTGCTCCAGCATCACCAGATGGCCGGCGTCCGGGACGATGACCAGCTCCGCGTCCGGAAGCCGGTCCGCGATGGCCTCGCTGTGCGAGCTGGGCGTGATGAGGTCCTTGTCGCCCGCCAGGATCAGTACCGGCACGGGCCGGAAGGCGGGCAGCGCGCCGCTCTCGTCGTGCTCGGTGAACGCGGGGTAGAACTCGGCGACCACGTCGATCGGGGTGGATTCGATGAGCCGCTCGGCGAACCGTTCCACCACCGGATCGACGTCCCGCGAACCGAACGAGTACCGCTTGATCAGCCCGGCGAAGAGGTCCGCGGTCGCCCGGCGGCCCCGCTCCACCAGCTCCGCCTGCGAGCCCAGCGCCCGGAGCACCCCGGGCAGCACCCGCCGCACCGCCTTCACTCCCGCGCTCGGCAGCCCGAAGGTGACCTCGCCGAGCCGGCCGCTGGACGTGCCGACGAAGGCGACCGCGGCGACCCGGTCCCGGATCAGTTCGGGGTACCGGGCGGCCAGCGCCATCATCGTCATGCCGCCCATCGAGTGCCCGACCAGCACCAGCCTGCCCTCGGGGGCCGCCGCGTCGATGACCGCCCTCAGGTCCCGGCCGAGCTGGTCGATGCCGAGCGGGACGCCGTCCGCCTGGGCCCGGCCCCGCTCCGAGCGGCCGTGGCTGCGCTGGTCCCAGTGGACGGTACGGACCAGGCCGCGCAGCGCCGCCCGCTGGAAGTGCCAGGAGTCCTGGTTGAGGCAGTAGCCGTGGCTGAAGACGACGGTGACCGGCGCGGGGTCCTTGCGGCCGAAGAGCCGGCGGCGGCGGGGGCCGGCGGCGTCGGCTCCGGCCGCGTCTTCCGGGCCGCCGTCCGGTGCGAGCTCGTCGACCTCGTAGTACAGCTCGGTGCCGTCGTCGGCGGCGGCCCGGCCCGGCCGCCCGCGCAGCGAGCCGTAGGGACCGGTGGCGTCCAGTGTCAGTCTGGCCCGCTTCCGCATGCCCCGGCCGACGGTGAGCCGCTCGACGGCCACACCGGCGGCGGCACCGGCCGCGAGCACGCCCACGGCCGCGCCGGCGATGCCCGCCCGGCGCCAGCCGGCCGCCGCGGCCGTGGCCGCGTCCCCCGCACCGCTCTCGCTCACCGTGCCGCCTTCCTTCCTCGTCGTACCGCCGGGTCCGCCGCCCTGGGGCCGGGCCTCAGGGGGTGGTGTGCAGGTGCACTCTCGGCACCCGGGTGCCGATCCGGGTGACGATCTCGTACGCGATCGTGTCGGCCGCCCGCGCCCAGTCCTCGGCGGTGGGCTCGCCCCGGTCGCCCGCGCCGAAGAGCACCGCCTCGCTGCCGACCTCGACCACGTCACCGCCGAGGTCGACGACGAACTGGTCCATCGCGACCCGGCCCGCGACCCGCCGGACGGCACCGCCGACCAGGACCGGGCCCCGGCCGGAGGCGTGGCGCGGGATGCCGTCCGCGTAGCCCACCGGCACCAGGCCCAGGGTGGTCTCGGCGCCGGTCGTGTAGTGGTGGCCGTAACTGATCCCGTGGCCGGCCGGCACCCGCTTGACCAGGGCCACCGAGGCGACCAGCCGCATGACGGGGCGGAGCCCGAAGTCGGCCGGGGTGCCCAGCTCCGGGGCGGGCGAGACGCCGTACATCGCGATCCCGGTGCGTACCAGGTCGAAGTGGGCCTCGGGGAGCGTCAGCGTCGCCGGGGAGTTGGCCATGTGCCGCACCTCGGGCCGGACGCCCGCCTTCTCGGCATACGCCACCATCTCCCGGAAGGCGGTCAGCTGGGCCCGGATGGAGGGGTGGCCGGGCTCGTCGGCGCAGGCGAAGTGGGACCACAGGCCGGTGATCCGGAGGGTGCCCGCCTCCTCGGCGGCGCGGGCGGCGGCGACCAGTTCCGGCCAGTCGGCGGGCTGGCAGCCGTTGCGGCCGAGGCCGGTGTCGGCCTTGAGCTGGACGCGGGCCGGGACGCCCGCCTCCGTGGCCGCGGCGACGACCTCGCGCAGTGCCCACATCCCGCTCACCGACACGTCGATGTCGGCCTCGATCGCCTCGCGCCAGGGCCCGCCCGGCGTCCACAGCCAGCACATCACCCGGCCGCCGAGCCCGGCGGCCCGCAGCGCGAGCGCCTCGTGCGGGGTGGCGGTGCCCAGCCAGGTCGCCCCGGCCTCCAGCGCGGCGCGGGCGCAGGGCACCGCTCCGTGTCCGTACGCGTCGGATTTGACGACGGCCATGAGCTGCGCGCCTCCCGTCCGAGCGCGCAGCACACGCACATTGGCGCGCAGTGCGTCGAGGTCGATCTCGGCCCGGGCTCTCAAGGACGCTGTCTCGTTCATCGCGCCCAGTCTCTCAGAGCGCGGCGGCGGGCCCTCCGGGCGACCGGCTCAGCGGTGGTGGTGCAGCTCGTGCTCCAGGTGGTCGACGAGGACCGGGACGTGGCTGTGGGCCACGTCCTTGACGGCGGTGACCAGGGTCACCGGGCCGCCCTCCTCGACGAGTTCGACCAGCTCCCGCACGGCCGCCCGGTGGACCGGATCGGTCAGTTCGGTGCGGTAGCGCTCGGTGAACTCGTCGTAGCGGGTGCCGGTGCGGTCCGCGTGGTACCAGGAGCGGAGCTCGGCGGAGGGGGTGACGTCCTTGAGCCACTTGTCGATCGCGGCGCGCTCCTTGGACTCGCCGCGCGGCCAGAGCCGGTCGACCAGGACGCGGGTGCCGTCCCCGGCCTCCTTCGGCTCGTACACCCTGCGTACGCGTACGTCGCTGCCGGTCACGGTGTGCCTCCTGCCCTCGGCCCTGCGGCCAGGATCGCTCAGGCCCGTACGTCCCGCCAGGCCGCGGGGATCGCGTCGGCGACGTCCTGGGCGGCGACCGGGCCGCCGTCCGAGGCGTGGCGGGCGGCGAGTCCGTGCAGGTGGGCGCCGGTGGACGCGGCGTCGCGCGGGTCGAGGCCCGCGGCCAGCAGGGAGCCGGTCAGTCCGGAGAGCACGTCGCCGCTGCCCGCCGTGGCCAGCCAGGACGTGCCGGTCGGGTTGACCCGTACCGGTACGTCCGGGTCCGGGGCGGCGACCAGGGTCGTCGAGCCCTTGAGGAGGACCGTGGCGCGGTAGCGGGCGGCCAGTTCCCGTACGGCGGTGAGGCGCCCCGCCTCGACCTCGTCGCGGGTGGCGCCGAGCAGCGCGGCGGCCTCCCCGGCGTGCGGGGTGAGCACGGTCGGGGCGGTGCGGGCCCGGACGGCGCCGGTGTCCAGCAGCCGCAGCCCGTCCGCGTCGACCAGCACCGGGACCTCCGCGGCCAGCACGTCCCGGACCGCCCCCTCGGCGTCCGTGCCGTCGCCGAGCCCGGGGCCGACCACCCAGGCCTGCACCCGCCCGGCCCGCGACGGCGGCCCGGCGTGCACCAGGGTCTCCGGATGCCGGGCGATCACCGCGTCCGCGCCCGGACCGACGTACCGCACGGCCCCGGCCCCGCCCCGCAGCGCCCCGGAGACGGCCAGCACCGCCGCGCCCGGGTAGCGGGCCGACCCGGCGACGATGCCGACGACCCCGCGCCGGTACTTGTCGCTCTCGGCGGCCGGCACCGGCAGCAGGGCGGCGACGTCGGCGTACTGGAGCGCCTCCAGCTCGGGCACGGCGGGCAGTTCCGGGCCGAGCCCGATGTCGACGAGGTGCAGTGCCCCGGTCCGCTCGGCGGCCGGGTCGACGAGCAGGCCCGGCTTGTACGTGCCGAAGGTGACCGTCACATCGGCGCGGACCGCCTCGCCGCGCACCTCCCCGGTACCGGCCTCGACCCCGCTGGGCAGGTCCACGGCGACCAGCGGCGCGCCGGTGGCCGCCAGCTCGCGGACCAGGGCGGCGGCCTCCGGGCGCAGTCCGCCCCGGCCGCCGATGCCGGTGATCCCGTCCACCACCAGGTCCAGGTGGCCGCCCCACAGGTCGGTGCCGGCCGCGGTGCGCCCGCCGGCGGCGCGGAGGGCGGCCAGGCCGCCCGGGTGGGCGCGGTCCGGCGCGGTGAGCACGGCGCGCACCCCGGCGCCCCGGCGGGCCAGGAGCGCGCCCGCGTACAGCGCGTCGCCCCCGTTGTCGCCGCTGCCGACCAGGAGGACGACCCGGGCCCCGTACACCCGGCCCCGGCGGCGCAGTACGTCGGTGCAGACGGCGGCGAGCCCGGCGGCGGCCCGGCGCATCAGGGTGGACTCGGGGAGCCGGTCCATCAGGGCCCGCTCGGCGGCCCGTACGGTCTCGACGCTGTAGGCGGTACGCATGTGCTCAACCTTCCGCGACGACCACCGCCGACGCCACTCCCGCGTCATGGCTCAGCGAGACGTGCCAGTGCCGTACGCCCAGTTCGGCGGCGCGGGCGGCGACGGTGCCGCGGACCCGCAGCCGGGGCTGCCCGCTCTCCTCGACGTACACCTCGGCGTCGGTCCACAGCAGCCCGGCGGGGGCGCCGAGCGCCTTCGCCAGGGCCTCCTTCGCGGCGAACCGGGCGGCCAGCGAGGCGATCCCGCGCCGGTCGCCGCTGGGCAGCGTCAGCTCCCGTTCCACGAAGAGCCGGTCGGCCAGCTGGGGCGTACGCTCCAGCGCCGCGTCGAACCGTTCGATCTCGGCCACATCGATCCCGACCCCGATGATCACGCGCGTTCCCCTCATCCCTCGCCGGCCGGCCCGCTCGCCGGACGGCTACTCCACGGTCACGGACTTCGCCAGATTGCGCGGCTGGTCCACGTCGTTGCCGCGGGCCCTGGCCAGCTCGCAGGCGAAGACCTGGAGCGGCACGGTCGAGACCAGCGGCTGAAGCAGCGTAGGCGTAATGGGGATGCGGATCAGATGGTCGGCGTACGGAACGACCGTCTCGTCGCCCTCCTCGGCGATGACGATCGTGCGGGCGCCGCGGGCCCGGATCTCCTGGATGTTCGACACGATCTTGTCGTGCAGCACCGACCGGCCGCGCGGCGCGGGCACCACCACGACGACCGGCAGCCCCTCCTCGACCAGTGCGATCGGCCCGTGCTTGAGTTCCCCGGCGGCGAAGCCCTCGGCGTGCATGTAGGCGAGTTCCTTGAGCTTCAGCGCGCCCTCCAGCGCCACCGGGTAGCCGACGTGGCGGCCGAGGAAGAGGACGGTGCCCCGGTCCGCCAGGGAGCGGGCGAGGGCGCGGACCGGGGCCATGTCCGCCAGGACCCGTTCGACGGCGCCGGGGACCGCGCCGAGCTGGCGGACGACGGTGCGGATCTCGTCGCCCCACTTCGTGCCCCGGACCTGGCACAGGTAGAGCGCGACCAGGTAGCAGGCGACCAGCTGGGTGAGGAAGGCCTTGGTGGAGGCGACGGCGACCTCGGGCCCGGCGTGCGTGTACAGCACGGCGTCGGACTCGCGGGGGATGGTGGAGCCGTTGGTGTTGCAGATCGCCAGGACCCGGGCGCCCTGCTCGCGGGCGTGCCGCAGCGCCATCAGGGTGTCCATCGTCTCGCCGGACTGCGAGATCGCGACGACCAGGGTGCGGTGGTCGAGGATCGGGTCGCGGTAGCGGAACTCGCTGGCCAGCTCGGTCTCGCAGGGGATGCGGGTCCAGTGCTCGATGGCGTACTTGGCGATCATCCCGGCGTGGAAGGCGGTGCCGCAGGCCACGATGACGATCTTGTCGACCTCGCGCAATTCGTGCGGCGGGATGCGGACCTCGTCGAGGCGGAGCGAGCCCTCGCCGTCGGTCCGGCCGAGCAGGGTGTCGGCGACGGCCCGGGGCTGCTCGGCGATCTCCTTGTCCATGAAGGAGTCGTGGCCGCCCTTCTCGGCGGCGGAAACGTCCCAGTCCACGTGGTACGCGCGGACCTCGGCGGGCCGCCCGTCGAAGTCGGTGACGGTGACCCCCTCGCGGCGCAGCTCGACCACCTGGTCCTGGCCCAGCTCGATCGCGGAGCGGGTGTGCGCGATGAACGCGGCGACGTCGGAGGCCAGGAACGACTCGCCCTCCCCCACCCCCACCACCAGCGGTGAGTCGCGGCGCGCCCCGACCACCGTATCCGGCGCGTCCGCGAGTACGGCGACGAGCGTGAAGGCGCCTTCGAGGCGGCGGCAGACCTGGCGCATCGCCTCCGCCGGGTCGGCGCAGGCGGAGTGGGCCTCGGCGAGCAGGTGGGCGACGACCTCGGTGTCGGTCTCGGAGGCCAGGTCGTGGCCGCGCCCGGCGAGTTCGGCGCGCAGGGCGGCGAAGTTCTCGATGATCCCGTTGTGCACGACGGCCACCCGGCCCGCGTTGTCCAGGTGCGGGTGGGCGTTGGCGTCGGTGGGGGCGCCGTGGGTGGCCCAGCGGGTGTGCCCGATGCCGGTGGTACCGGCCGGGAGCGGCGCCTCGGCCAGCGTCTTCTCCAGGTTGACCAGCTTGCCCGCCTTCTTGGCGGCGGCCAGCCCGCCGTCCGCGAGCACGGCCAGGCCCGCCGAGTCGTAGCCCCGGTACTCCAGGCGCTTCAGGCCCGCGAGGACGATGTCCTGCGCCGACCGCCCACCGACGTAACCGACGATTCCGCACATATCGTTCCCTTCTCTGCCAATATGCCCCCTCTCCTTCGCATCGTCGCAGACGGCGCACCGGGCGGCCGGGAGGACGGCACCCCCCGCGGCCGCCCCGTGAACCTTTCCGTCCCCAGCGGGGAACAAGGGGTGCCACACTCGCCCGACGAACCCCAGGAGCCGATGTGACCGGACCACCAGCCGGCCCGCCCGACGACGACGACGCCGAGCTCATCGCACGGTCGCTGGCGGAGCCCGAGACGTTCGCCGGTCTCTACGACCGCCACGCGCCGGAGATCCACCGTTACGCCGCCCGCCGCCTCGGGGAGGGCGCGGCGGACGACATCACGGCGGACACCTTCCTGGCCGCCTTCCGGACCCGGAACCGCTACGACGGCTCCCGCCGCAGCGCCCGTCCCTGGCTGTACGGCATCGCCGCGAACCTCATCGGCAAGCACCGGCGCAGCGAGGAACGCGGGCTGCGGGCCCTGGCCCGTACCGGCCGGGACCCGGTGGCCGACTCCTGGAGCGAGCACGTGGACGAGCGGATCGCCGCGCGGGCGCCCCTGGCCTCGGCACTCGCCGGGCTCTCGCCGGGCGACCGCCATGTACTGCTGCTCGTCGCCTGGGCCGATCTCGGGTACCAGGAGGTCGCCGAGGCCCTGGGCATCCCGCTGGGCACCGTACGGTCCCGGCTCAACCGCGCCCGCCGCAAGGTCCGCGAGGCCCTCGGCGCGGACCCCTCGTTCACGCCCGACGCCATGGAGCTGACCTCGTCATGGACGAAATGACCCGGCTGCGCGAGTTCCGCGACGACGCGCCCGCCCCCGACCGCGCGGCGCTCGCCCCGGGCCGACGACGGCTCGCCGAGGCCGCTGCACCGGGCCGCCGCCCCCGGCACCCGTGGGCGCAACGGCGGACCGTCGCCGTCGTGGCGGCCGCGGCGCTCACCGTGGCGGCGGTGCTCGGTACCCGGCTCTGGGACGCCGCGCCGGACCGCTCGGGGCCCGCCTCGGCCACGGGGCCGCTGCGGCTGGAGAGCGCGGCCGAGGTGCTGAACCGGGCCGCCGACACGCTGGAGAGGCTGCCCACTCCGCCGGAGCCGCTCGACCACCAGTGGATCTACACCAGGACGACGAACCTGAGCGCGGTGGGCTCCTCGGACGGCACCGCCCCCAGCACCATCTCGAACACCTCCGACTCCTGGGTGCCGTACGACAACTCCGCCGCGGCCAAGCACGGCAAGGACACCGACTACCGCACGGCCCGCCAGGTCTACCGTGCCGCGAACGCGCTGCCCGCCGACCCGGAGCAGCTGCTGGCGAGCGTCCGCCGCCTCTACCCGACCGGTCACACGGCGGAGAGCCCGCCCGAGGCCAGGGCGCAGCACAGCTTCCGGGCGGTCAGCCTGGTCGTGCAGACGTACCCGATCACCCCGGCCGCCCTCGCCCGGGTCTACCGGGCCATGGCCACCATCCCCGGCGTCCGCGTCACCGGCCATCTGGTGAAGGACGCCGCCGGGCGCGAGGCCGTCGCCATCACCCGGAGGGAGGACGGCAGCCACGAGCAACGGGAGATCCTGCTCGATCCGCGGAGCTTCGACTACGTCGGCCAGCGCTTCGTCGTGGCCGAGGACTACACGCTCAGGTACCCCGGCGAGAAGGTGCAGCAGCCGGGGCCCCGGTACCGGGCGGGGCAGGTCACCCTGAGCGAGGCCCGGATCGCGGGCGCCGTCGTGGACCGCAAGGGCCAGAAGCCCTGACCCGGCGGGGGCGGTGCCCGTCACGGGGGTACGGACACCGCCCCGCCGCCGACGGCCGGGGGCCGCGGGTGCATCATGACGGCACGGCGGTGCTCCCGCGCATCCGCCGCACGAACACCTGGGGGGGTGGGCGCATGTCCGGCGCCGAGGAATCAGACACCGCACCGGAGCGGCCGGCCTGGGACCTCAGGCCCCTCACGCCGCACCCCGCCACGCCGTCTCCCCCGCCGCCCCCGGCTCCGCGGGGGTTCCGGATGCCGATCTGGGCCGGCATCCTGACGGGCGCGGTCATCGGGGTGGTCCTGGTGGCCCTGGCCCCCGCAGTCCTGGTCATCGGGCTCGTCCTCATGCGCGACCTCGCCGTCCCCCCGGAACCGGACGGCGCCCCGGTCGCACTGTCCTCGGACGAACTGACCGGCACCTGGCAGGACGACCGGGGCGGAATCCTCGTCCTCGCCGCGGACGGCACCTTCAGCTCCACCCAGGTCTGCGGCGACTACGTCGACTTCGACAACAACCTCCACTCCGGCTACGACTTCCCGTCCAGGCTCTCCGCGTCGGGGAAGTGGGACGCCGACGATTCGACCAACGAGGAGGGGGCCACCTCCGTCGACCTCGACTTCACGTACGGCGACGGGGAGATCAGCGGCTTCTACGACGCCAGGAGCGGCGGCGACGTTCCCGTCCTGTGGACGTACGTCGGCGACCCCGACGACGGGAAGCTCTGCGTACTCGAAAAGGCGGACCGCCCGACGGACTGAACGGCGGACCGGACAGCGGACCGGGCGGCGACGCCCCGGCGTACCCCACGTGACCGAGCCCACCCCCCACCGCGTCAAAACTCCCGCAACAATGAACACGTGATCACTTCGCCGCCACGGAGCACCCACCGACGCGCCGAGCACGCGGCGACGCCGTACGTCGACCTGTCCCGTGCCGAGTGGAGCGCGCTGCGCGACAAGACGCCGCTGCCGCTGACCGCCGACGAGGTGGAGCGGCTGCGCGGCCTCGGCGACGTCATCGACCTCGACGAGGTACGGGACGTCTATCTGCCGCTCTCCCGGCTCCTCAACCTCTACGTCCAGGCCACCTCGGGGCTGCGCGGCGCGCTGAACACCTTCCTCGGCGACGCGGGCAACGGCCACGGCGCCCAGCGCGGCACCCCGTTCGTCATAGGCGTCGCGGGCAGCGTCGCGGTCGGCAAGTCCACCACCGCGCGCATCCTCCAGGCGCTGCTGGCCCGCTGGCCCGAGCACCCCCGCGTCGAGCTGGTGACCACCGACGGCTTCCTGCTGCCGATGAAGGAGCTGAAGGCCCGCGGCCTGATGTCCCGCAAGGGCTTCCCCGAGTCGTACGACCGGCGCGCCCTGACCCGTTTCGTCGCCGACATCAAGGCCGGCAAGGACGAGGTGACGGCGCCCGTCTACTCGCACCTGATCTACGACATCGTGCCGGACGAGCGGCTCAGCGTGCGCCGCCCCGACATCCTGATCGTCGAGGGCCTCAACGTCCTCCAGCCCGCGCTGCCCGGCCAGGACGGCCGCACCAGGGTCGGCCTCGCCGACTACTTCGACTTCAGCGTGTACGTGGACGCCCGCACCGAGGACATCGAGAGCTGGTACCTCAGCCGCTTCCGCAAGCTGCGCGACACGGCGTTCCAGGACCCGTCGTCGTACTTCCGCAAGTACACCCAGGTCTCCGAGGAGGAGGCCATGGAGTACGCGGCGACGATGTGGCGGACCGTCAACAAGCCCAACCTGGTGGAGAACGTCGCCCCCACCCGGGGCCGCGCCACCCTGGTGCTGCGCAAGGGCCCGGACCACAAGGTCCAGCGGCTCTCCCTGCGCAAGCTCTGACCCGCCCCGCTCCGGCACGGGGCGGGCCCGGACCACCGGACCCGCCCCAGGACCTCAGCCCAGCGCGGACTTCACCACATCGGCCAGCCGCTCGGCGACCGCCCTGGCCTGCTCGATGTCGGCGGCCTCGACCATGACCCGCACCAGCGGCTCCGTGCCCGACTGGCGCAGCAGCACCCGGCCGGTGGAGCCCAGCTCGCGCTCGGCCTCGGTGACGGCCGCGGCGATCTCCGGGGAGCTGCCGACCCGGGACTTGTCGACGTCGCGGACGTTGATCAGCAGCTGCGGCAGCCGCTGCATGACCCCGGCCAGATCGGCGAGCGTGCGGCCGGTGGCGACGACCCGGGCCGCCAGCAGCAGCCCGGTCAGCGTGCCGTCGCCGGTCGTGGCGTGGTCCAGCACGATGACGTGGCCGGACTGCTCGCCGCCGAGCGCGTAGCCCTCGGACTTCATCGACTCCAGTACGTACCGGTCGCCGACGGCGGTCTGGACGAGCTGGATGCCCTCCCGCTCCATCGCGATCTTGAAGCCGAGGTTGGACATCACGGTGCCGACCACGGTGTCCTTGCGCAGCTGCCCCTTCTCGCGCATGGCGAGGGCCAGCACGGCGAGGATCTGGTCGCCGTCGACCTCCTCGCCCGAGGCGTCCACGGCCAGGCAGCGGTCGGCGTCGCCGTCGTGCGCGATGCCGAAGTCGGCGCCGTGCTCGACGACGGCCGCCTTCAGCGGGCCCAGGTGGGTGGAGCCGCAGCCGTCGTTGATGTTCAGGCCGTTGGGGTCGGCCCCGATGGTGATCACCTCGGCGCCGGCCCGCGCGAAGGCCTCCGGCGAGACCCGGGCGGCCGCGCCGTGCGCCTCGTCGAGCACGACCTTCAGCCCGTCGAGCCGGTTCGGCAGGACCGCGACCAGGTGGGCCACGTAACGGTCGAAGCCCTCCGTGTACTCGGTGACCCGCCCCACACCGGCGCCGGTCGGGCGCTCCCACGGCTCGCCGCCGCGGTGCTGCCGGTACAGCGTCTCGATCCGGTCCTCCAGCTCGTCGGAGAGCTTGTGACCGCCGCGGGCGATGAACTTGACACCGTTGTCCGGCATGGAGTTGTGGCTCGCGGAGAGCATCACGCCGAGGTCGGCGCCCAGCGCCCCGGTGAGGTACGCCACCGCCGGGGTGGGCAGCACACCGACGCGCAGGACGTCCACACCGGCGCTGGCGAGCCCGGCCACCACCGCGGCCTCCAGGAACTCTCCGGAAGCCCGTGGATCACGGCCCACCACGGCGGTCGGCCGTGCCCCGTCGTGGGTGCCGCGCTCGGCGAGAACATGCGCCGCAGCGACCGAGAGACCGAGCGCCAGCTCGGCCGTCAGATCCGCATTGGCGACACCGCGCACACCGTCCGTGCCGAAGAGTCGTCCCACTGGTGTCCTCCGAAGATGCTCCGAAACCGCACAACCAAATCAACCAAAGCGGCACAGCACACGGCGCGCACAACACCGCGAATCCGCCGCCGGTTCGCGCGACGCCACGTGATCGACGCAACGTCGCAGAAAAGAGCCTATGAACGTCTTGTGTCGTTATACGCCCGGGGGTGCCAATAGACGAACGCCCCGGCAGCACGAAGTGTGCCGCCGGGGCGAACGTGTACAGCAGGTGAGCAGGCGGATTAGCGCTTGCTGTACTGCGGGGCCTTGCGGGCCTTCTTGAGACCGGCCTTCTTGCGCTCGACCGCACGGTCGTCGCGGGAGAGGAAGCCGGCCTTCTTCAGCGCGGGACGGTTGTTGTCCACGTCGGCCTCGTTCAGCGCACGGGCGACGCCGAGGCGCAGGGCACCGGCCTGACCCGAGACGCCGCCACCCGAGATGCGGGCGATGACGTCGTAGCGGTTGTCGAGCTCGAGCACCTTGAAGGGCTCGTTGACTTCCTGCTGGTGCACCTTGTTGGGGAAGTAGTCCTCAAGGGTGCGACCGTTGATCTTCCACTTGCCGGTGCCCGGAACGATCCGGACGCGGGCAATGGCGTTCTTCCGACGGCCCAGGCCGGCGGCGGGCTGCGGGTCGCCGAAGCGGGAGGCCAGCGACTCGCTGGTGTACTCGCCCTCGACGGGAACCTCGGACTCGAAGGTGGTCACCTCGGCGAAGATCTCCTCGCCCTCGGTGCCCTCGACGGGGTTCTCAACAGTGGTCTCGGCCACGATTCTCCTCAGATCTTTCTTATGGTCTTAGGGGGAGGCCGGAACTACTGCGCGACCTGGGTGATCTCGAACGGGACCGGCTGCTGAGCAGCGTGCGGGTGCTGGTCGCCCGCGTAGACCTTGAGCTTCGAGATCACCTGACGGCCAAGGCTGTTCTTGGGGATCATGCCCTTGATGGCCTTCTCGACGGCCTTCTCGGGGTTCTTGGCGAGCAGCTCGTCGTAGCGGACGGAGCGGAGGCCGCCCGGGAACCCGGAGTGGCGGTACGCCATCTTCTGGGTCTTCTTGTTGCCGGACAGGTGAACCTTGTCGGCGTTGATGATGATGACGAAGTCGCCCATGTCCATGTGGGGGGCGTAGATCGCCTTGTGCTTGCCGCGGAGGAGGTTCGCAGCCGTGCTGGCCAGACGGCCCAGGACGACGTCCCGCGCGTCAATGATGTGCCACTGGCGAGTGACATCGCCGGGCTTGGGGCTGTACGTACGCACTTCGTAGCCTTCGCTTCTTCAGTGGATGGGGTCCATACACACGACACCTCTGAAGCGATCATGCAGCTGGGGCCCACAGCGCCGGGAACACCGCCCGTATGCGAGCCACTGGTAACTGCTCCAGAGAACTTGCGCACGGGCTCTTCGCGTGAGAACACGCAGCCCATACGCATAACAACGGTCGACACTACCCGCCCCGCCCCGGACGGGTCAAAACGTGCCGTGCCCGTCCCGCCCCGCCCTACCGTGCCCGTTCCACCCGGCGCTCGTCCCACACCGGCTCCCGCGTCTCGCGCACGACCCCGTCGGAGCCGAAGACCAGATAGCGGTCGAAGGACTTCGCGAACCAGCGGTCGTGGGTGACCGCGAGCACCGTCCCCTCGTACGCCTCCAGCCCCTCCTGCAACGCCTCGGCCGATTCCAGGTCCAGGTTGTCCGTCGGCTCGTCCAGGAGCAGCGCGGTCGTACCGGCCAGTTCCAGCAGCAGGATCTGGAACCGCGCCTGCTGCCCGCCGGACAGCTTCTCGAAGGGCTGGTCGCCCTGGCGCTCCAGCTCGTAGCGGCGCAGCACGGACATCGCGCCGCCGCGGTCCTTGGCGTGCTCGGTCCACAGGATCTCGACGAGCGTGTGGCCGAGCAGTTCCGGGTGCGCGTGGGTCTGCGCGAAGTGGCCCGGCACGACCCGGGCACCCAGCTTCCAGGCACCGGTGTGCGCCACTTCCTCCCCGGCGAGCAGGCGCAGGAAGTGCGACTTCCCGGAGCCGTTGGAGCCGAGGACGGCGACCCGTTCCCCGTAGTAGATCTCCAGGTCGAACGGCTTCATCAGCCCGGTCAGCTCAAGGTTCTCGCAGGTCACGGCCCGTACGCCGGTACGGCCGCCGCGCAGCCGCATGGTGATCTCCTGCTCGCGCGGCGGCTCCGGGGGCGGTCCCGCGTCCTCGAACTTCTTGAAGCGGGTCTGCATCGCCCGGTAGCGGGACGCCATGTCGGGGCTGATCGCCGCCTGCTGCCGCAGCCGGTGGACCAGGGCCTTCAGCCGGGCGTGCTCCTCCTCCCAGCGCCGCAGCAGCTCCTCGAACCGGGCGAAGCGGTCCTTGCGCGCCTGGTGGTACGTGCCGAAGCTGCCGCCGTGCACCCAGACGTCGCTGCCCGCCGGGCTCGGCTCCACGCTGACGATCTTCTCGGCCGCCCGGGACAGCAGCTCGCGGTCGTGCGAGACGAAGAGGACCGTCTTGCGGGTCTCCTTCAGCTTCTCCTCCAGCCACCGCTTGCCCGGCACGTCGAGGTAGTTGTCCGGCTCGTCGAGCAGCAGCACCTCGTCGGGCCCGCGCAGCAGGGCCTCCAGCACCAGCCGCTTCTGCTCACCGCCGGACAGGGTGCGCACCTCGCGCCACTGCGCCTTCTCGTACGGGACACCGAGCGCGGCCATGGTGCACATGTCCCAGACGGTCTCGGACTCGTAGCCGCGCGCTTCCGCCCAGTCGCTCAGCGCCTGCGCGTACGTCATCTGCGCGGCCTCGTCGTCGACGGTGAGGATCAGCTCCTCGGCCCGGTCGACCGCCAGCGCCGCCTCCCGGATACGCGGCGGCGCCACGGAGACCAGCAGGTCCCGCACGGTGCGCCCGTCCCGCACGGAGCCCACGAACTGCGGCATCACCCCGAGCCCGCCGCTCACCGAGACGGAGCCGCCCTGCGGCTGGAGGTCCCCGGCCAGCAGCCTGAGCAGCGTCGTCTTGCCCGCACCGTTGGCCCCGACCAGCGCGACCACCGCACCGTCCGCCACCCGGAACGACACGTCGCCCAGCAGCACCCGCCCGTCCGGCAGGTAGTACTCCAGATGGCCCGCTTCGAGATGTCCCATGCGCATCATTGTCACGGTCCGCGAAGCCCTGACCCAACCGGTTTACGTCTCCTCTAGGATTCGCCGCATGAGCTATGGGCAAGGGGGGCCCTTCGGGGGGCCAGGGGGCACACAGACTCCGGACTGGGCGGCGATGGCCGACGCGTCCGCCGCGCGCAGCCGGCGCAAGAAATGGCTGCTGATCGGCGGCGGCGTGCTCGCCACCGCGGCGATCGGCGCGGCCGTGGCCACCGCGGTCATCTCGACCAACAAGAACAACGCCGCCCACGGTTCCGGCAAGAACGCGAGCGAGCTGCCCGCGCCCAGCGATCTGCCAAAGGAGACCGCGCAGCCCGAGCCGTCCTTCTCCTCGGTGGCCCCGCTGCCCCCGCCGGACCCGAAGGACTACATCTCCGACGCGAAGAAGGACCGGGCGCCGATCAACGTCGACGCGTTCTTCCCCGGCAAGAAGCTCACGATGGGCGACCGCGTCTACGTCAAGGGCGCGACGCAGCAGACGAAGAGCTGTGCCGCGACGACGAAGGGCGCGCTGGGCCCGATCCTGGTGAACAACGGCTGCGAGCAGGTGATCCGGGCCACGTACAGCAAGGACGGCGTCGCCGTCACCGTCGGCCTCGCGGTGTTCCGGACGGAGGCGCAGGCGAAGAAGGCGGCCCAGCAGTCGAGCGGCAGCATCGCCACCCTGCCCGGCGCGGGCGTGCCCGCCTTCTGCCCGGCCGGTTCGGTCTGCCGCCGCACCTCCAACTCGTACGGCCGCTACGCCTACTTCGCGATCAGCGGCTTCACCAACGGCAAGAGCGTCACCACGGCCGACAAGAACGTCTACGCCACCGGTGACGACCTGACGAACTTCACGTTCCGTCAGATCCGTCACCGTGGCGAGCTCCAGGCCTCGGCCGCGGCCACCGCCCAGGCCGGCCGGACCTCCTGACCGGCCCTCAGCAGCAGCCCGTTCCGGGGAGCGTGCGCACATTGCGCGCCTCCTCGGCACGGGCGGCCAGCAACTCGTCGGCCGGGTAGGCCACTTCCTCCAGCGTCAGCCCGTGCGGGCGCACCACGTGCACCCCGGGGTCGCGCACCCGGGCCGCGAGCACCTGGGCCGGCCATTCGGCGGGGCGGCGCCCGTCGCCGACGAAGAGCGCGGCACCGATCAGCGCCCGCACCATGTTGTGGCAGAACGCGTCCGCCTGCACGGTCGCCGTCATGATCCCGGTCGCCGGGTCCCGTTCCCAGCTCAGCTTCTGGAGCGTACGGATGGTCGTCGCGCCCTCGCGCTTCTTGCAGTACGCGGCGAAGTCGTGCTCCCCGGTCATCCGGACGGCCGCCGCGTTCATCGCGTCCACGTCCAGCGGCCGGTCGTGCCACAGCACATGACCCCGCACCAGCGGGTCCACCCCGCCGGGGGCGTCGCAGACCCGGTACGCGTAGCGGCGCCACAGCGCGGAGAACCGCGCGTTGAACCCGGCGGGCGCCGACGCGATCCGCCGGATGCGTACGTCGGGCGCCATCCGCCCGGCCATCCGCCGCAGCAGCTTCTCGCCGTGCTCCGCCCACACCTCGTCCGGCAGGTCGACGTGGGCGACCTGGCCCCGGGCGTGCACCCCGGCGTCGGTCCGCCCGGCGACGGTCAGGTCGTACGTCCGCGCGGACCGGGTCACCGTCCGCAGCGCGTCCTCGATCTCCCCCTGGACGGTCCGCCGCGAGGTCTGCTTCGCCCAGCCCGAGAAGTCCTTGCCGTCGTACGCCAGGTCCAGCCGTACCCGTACGGAGCCGGGCTCCACTTCGTCACTCACCCCAGGGTCCCTTTCCGCGGGTTCTCACAGCTGCTCGCAGGTGCATACGGAACGGGCCCGCACCGCCCCGAAGGGTGATGCGGGCCCGTCCTGTGGTCTCAGAACGCTCAGGCGTCCTTGGACTCGGCGTCGTCGGCAGGCTTGGCGTCCTCGACGACCTCGGCCTCGGCCGCGTCCTTCTTGAGGGCGTCTTCCTTGACCGCGCGCTTCGTGGCGGCCTCGGCCTCACCGGTGGCCTGCTGGGCCACGGTCAGCGCCTCGACCAGCTCGATGACCGCCATCGGGGCGTTGTCGCCACGACGGTTGCCGATCTTGGTGATACGGGTGTAACCACCGGGGCGGTTCTCGTACCGCGGGGCGATCTCGGTGAAGAGCGTGTGAACGATGCCCTTGTCCGTGATCGACTGCAGCACCAGGCGACGGTTGTGGATGTCGCCCTTCTTCGCCTTGGTGATGAAACGCTCGGCGACCGGACGCAGGCGACGGGCCTTGGCCTCGGTCGTGGTGATGCGGCCGTGCTCGAACAGCGACTTCGCGAGGTTGTTGAGAAGAAGCTTCTCGTGCGCAGCGCTGCCGCCCAGACGGGCGCCCTTGGCGGGCTTCGGCATGGTGTTTCTCCTTGTGTGCTGCACCGGCCGTATCAGGTACCGGTGTCAGTTCCCGCGCGGCGGACGCCACGCGGAAGATCAAGAACCCGGCCGGGCGGAAGGCCCGGCCGGGGGGTGGATCAGTACTGCTCGGTCTCCACGAAACCGGCGTCCGCGTCGTCGTCGGCGCCGAAGGCGTCGGCGGCGGCGGTCGGGTCGAAGCCGGGAGGCGAGTCCTTCAGCGCGAGGCCCATACCGGCCAGCTTCGCCTTGACCTCGTCGATCGACTTCGCACCGAAGTTGCGGATGTCGAGCAGGTCGGCCTCGGAGCGGGCCACGAGCTCACCCACGGAGTGGATGCCCTCGCGCTTGAGGCAGTTGTACGAACGGACCGTGAGCTCGAGCTCCTCGATCGGCAGCGCCAGATCGGCGGCGAGCGCGGCGTCCGTCGGCGACGGGCCCATGTCGATGCCCTCGGCGTCGATGTTGAGCTCGCGCGCCAGGCCGAACAGCTCGACCAGGGTCTTGCCGGCCGACGCCATGGCGTCACGGGGACGCATGGCCTGCTTGGTCTCGACGTCGACGATCAGCTTGTCGAAGTCGGTGCGCTGCTCGACACGGGTCGCCTCGACCTTGTACGTGACCTTGAGCACCGGCGAGTAGATCGAGTCGACCGGGATACGGCCGATCTCCTGGCCCGCCTGCTTGTTCTGGACGGCGGAGACGTAGCCGCGACCGCGCTCGACGGTCAGCTCCATCTCCAGCTTGCCCTTGCCGTTGAGCGTGGCGAGGACCAGGTCCGGGTTGTGCACCTCGACACCGGCCGGCGGCGCGATGTCCGCGGCGGTGACCAGGCCGGGGCCCTGCTTGCGCAGGTACATCACGACCGGCTCGTCGTGCTCCGAGGAGACGACCAGCTGCTTGATGTTGAGGATGAGGTCGGTGACGTCCTCCTTGACGCCCGGCACGGTGGTGAACTCGTGCAGGACACCGTCGATCCGGATGCTGGTGACAGCGGCACCGGGGATCGAGGAGAGGAGCGTGCGGCGCAGGGAGTTGCCGAGGGTGTAGCCGAAGCCCGGCTCCAGCGGCTCGATGACGAACCGGGAGCGGAACTCGTCGACGACCTCTTCGGTCAGCGACGGACGCTGAGCGATAAGCATGTGGAGATCCTTCAGTCGTGGGCACCCACTATTTGATGCCCGACAGATGAAACAAGGATACGGGCGGCATGCCCCGGAAGGGACATACCGCCCGCATCCGCGTCATTGACGCACGGCCGTCACCGGCCGTGACGGATCAGACGCGACGGCGCTTCGGCGGACGGCAGCCGTTGTGCGGCGTCGGGGTGACGTCCTGGATCGAGCCGACCTCCAGGCCGGTGGCCTGGAGCGAACGGATCGCGGTCTCGCGGCCGGAGCCCGGACCCTTCACGAAGACGTCGACCTTGCGCATGCCGTGCTCCTGCGCGCGACGGGCGGCCGACTCGGCGGCCATCTGCGCGGCGAAGGGGGTGGACTTGCGCGAGCCCTTGAAGCCGACGTGGCCGGCGGAGGCCCAGGAGATCACGTTGCCCGAGGGGTCCGTGATCGAGACGATGGTGTTGTTGAACGTGCTCTTGATGTGCGCGTGGCCGTGAGCGACGTTCTTCTTTTCCTTGCGACGCACCTTCTTGGCTGCGCCCTGACGACCCTTGGGGGGCATGTCTTGACTCCAGATGGAGAGGGGAGGTGATCGGTCCTACAGCGAAGACCGCTGGTTGCTGCGGGTGCCCGGTGACCGGACGACCGCAGTGCGTCCGCTGAGGACTACTTCTTGCCCGGCTTCTTCTTACCGGCGATCGCGCGACGCGGGCCCTTGCGGGTACGAGCGTTCGTGCTGGTGCGCTGGCCGTGGACCGGCAGACCGCGGCGGTGACGCAGACCCTGGTAGCAGCCGATCTCGACCTTGCGGCGGATGTCGGCCTGGATCTCGCGGCGAAGGTCACCCTCGGTGCGGAGGTTGGCGTCCACGTACTCGCGGATCTTGACCAGGTCCTCTTCGGCCAGGTCGCGAACACGGGTGTTCGGGTTCACGTCGGTGGCGGCGAGGATCTCCTTGGACCGGGTGCGCCCGATGCCGAAGACGTAGGTGAGGGCGACCTCCACGCGCTTTTCGCGCGGAATGTCAACACCTGAAACGCGTGCCATTCAATGGCTCCAGTTGTTCGTTCGGGGGTCTTCCGCAGTGCCACTCCTGACCGCCGACCTCTCGGGAGGAGAGGTGGTACGCCCAGGTCCCCGGCCCCCGCCGGAGGTGTCGTCAGCCGAAGCGTGGACGGGCTCTGCGTATGTACGTATTACGTGCGTCGCGCGAAGTACTGCGAGATGCAGGTGGTCGTGCGTCAGCCCTGGCGCTGCTTGTGGCGCAGGTTGTCGCAGATGACCATGACCCGGCCGTGACGGCGGATCACCTTGCACTTGTCGCAGATCTTCTTGACGCTCGGCTTGACCTTCATGGGATGTCAGGTTCTCCGGGTCAGTGCCGTCGCCTCGCGAATGCGGGGCGGAGGCAAGATCTACTTGTAGCGGTAGACGATCCGGCCACGCGTCAGGTCGTACGGAGAGAGCTCCACGACGACCCGGTCATCCGGAAGGATTCGGATGTAGTGCATCCGCATCTTGCCGCTGATGTGCGCGAGGACCTTGTGACCGTTCTGGAGTTCCACCTTGAACATGGCGTTCGGGAGGGACTCGATCACGGTGCCCTCGATTTCGATGGCACCTTGCTTCTTGGCCACGCTTCGCCTTTCGAATCGGCTACCTTGATCAACTCTCGGCATCGCATGCGGACATACCGATGCACGACAGCCGACGAGTCAGTCTACGTCAGCGGACCCCAAAAGACGAATCCGTCAAGTTTGCCCAGCCGAGGAGATCCTTAGACCTCGCCGGCGGCCCGGCTTCCGCCCTGCGGGCCCGGCGCGGCACCGCGGCTCAGCCCAGCGGGTCCGGCGCCGCCTCGATCCCGTACTGGGCCAGCTTCGCGCGGCCGCAGTCGGGGGCGGTGAGGACCAGGGGGCCCTGCTCGGTGAGGGCGATGGAGTGCTCCCAGTGGGAGGACCAGGTGCCGTCCGTCGTGATCACGGTCCAGTCGTCCTGGAGCACCTCGGTCCGCGCCGTACCGAGCGAGACCATCGGCTCGATGGCCAGGCAGACGCCCGGGACCAGCTTGATGCCCTTGCCGCGCTTGCGGGCGACGTAGTTCAGCAGGTGCGGGTCCATGTGCATCTCGGTGCCGATGCCGTGGCCGCCGTAGTCCTCGATGATCCCGTACTTGCCGGTGGCGGGGCGGGGCTGGCGGCGGATGTAGGACTCGATCGCCTTCGAGATGTCGACGAGGCGGTTGTTGACCTTCATCGCGGCGATACCGGCCCACATGGACTCCTCGGTCACCCGGGAGAGCTCTACCAGCTCCGGAGCGTGACCGGTGCCCACGAAGGCCGTGTACGCGGCGTCGCCGTGCCAGCCGTCGATGATCGCGCCCGCGTCGATGGAGATGATGTCGCCGTCCTTGAGGACGGTCTTCTCGTCCGGGATGCCGTGGACGACGACCTCGTTGACCGAGGTGCAGATCGTCGCGGGGAAGCCGCCGTAACCGAGGAAGTTCGACTTCGCGCCGTGCTCGGCGATCACCTTGCGGGCGACCTGGTCGAGGTCCGCCGTGGTGGCGCCGGGCACCGCCGCCTCACGGGTGGCCGCGTGAATGGCAGCGACCACCAGCCCCGCCTCACGCATCTTGGCGATCTGCTCGGGGGTCTTGATCTGCACCATTGCGCGGCGCCTCTCTCCGTCGTTCCGTCGATCTGCGTCGACCGGTGATGTCTGCGGCGTACCCGTTCCACGATACGGCGCACGCAGTCGGCCGCGGCGCCCATGGAC
>NZ_JBHJQP010000061.1:0-40107 GCF_042262625.1 Streptomyces sp. NPDC056347
GTCGTCCGCCGGGCGACGACAGCGGTTCGACGACGGGGCCCGGGGAACGCGCCGGGACGCGCGGAGAGCGGTGGGACCGGGGTAAGCGGACACTCACTGCGGACCGTACTTGCGGCCCGTCCTGGAGGTGACCCCTCCGAGCAGGCCGCGCGGTGCCACCTTCACCAGCCCCATCAGCGCCTTGTAGCGCGGGTCCGGCACCGAGAGCGACTTGCCGCGCGCCAGGTCCGCCAGCGCCGCCTCCACCAGCTTGTCCGCGTCGAGCCACATCCAGCCCGGGATGTTGCCGGTCCCCATTCCGGCCCGCTCGTGGAACTCCGTCCGTACGAATCCGGGGCACAGCGCCATCAGCCGCACCCCCGAGCCGGCCAGGTCCTTCGCCGCGCCCTGGGTGAACTGCACGACCCACGCCTTGGACGCGCCGTACGTCCCGCGCGGCACGAAGGCCGCCACCGAGGCCACGTTGACCACCCCGCCGCGCCGCCGCTCGCGCATCGTGGCCGCCGCGGCCGAGGTCAGCCGCAGCACCGCCTCGCAGTGCACCTTCAGCATCTTCAGCTCGTCGGCCATGGGCACGTCCAGATACTGGCCCTTGTTGCCGAACCCGGCGTTGTTGACCAGCAGGTCCACCGGGTGCCGACGGTCCGTCAACCGCTCCTCGACCGCGGCGATCCCGTCGTCCTCCGACAGGTCGGCCCGTAGTACGTCCGCCTCGATGCCGTGCCGGTCGTGCAGCTCCGTCGCCTGTTCGCGCAGCCGCTCCTTGTCGCGTGCCACCAGCACCAGGTTGTGCCCGTCGGCCGCGAGCCGCCGCGCGAAGGCGGCACCGATCCCCGCGGTCGCGCCCGTAATCAGTGCAGTCGTCATACGCGGCACGTTAGTGCCTGTCCGTCACGCAGCGGTCAGCTGTCCGCGGTGCCTGTCCGTCATACAGCGGTCAGCTGTCCGCGGTGCCTGTCCGTCATGCCTCGGCCGGCTGCCCGCGGTGCCTGTGCGGGTGCCTGTCCGTCATGCCGCGGTCAGCTGTCCGCCGCGTACTTCGCGACGTACTCCCGCGCGGCCCGCAACGACTCGGGATGCAGCGCCTCGCCGGCCGCCAGCAGCCCCGGCAGCAGATCCCGCCGGGTCGTCGCGGCCAGGAACTCCCGCTCCACGGTGACGCCGTGGTCCGGGCGGTGCACGATCCCGATCGCGTCACCGGCCCGGACCGTGCCCGGTTCGATCACCCGGAGATAGGCCCCGGGGGCAGCCGCCCGCGTGAACCGCTTCACCCAGCGCGGCTCGTCGACGTGACCCGCGAACGTACGGCACGGAATCCGCCCCGACGTCACCTCCAGCACCAGATCCGGGCCGATCCGCCAGCGCTCCCCGATCAGCGCACCGCTCACATCCACCCCACGGGTCGTCAGGTTCTCCCCGAAGGCGCCGTTGGCCAGCGGACGGCCGAGCTCCCGCTCCCAGCCGTCCAGCTCCTCACGGGCGAAGGCGTACACCGCCTGGTCGGAGCCGCCGTGATGGCGCAGATCGCACACCGTGTCCCCGGCCACCCCACTGCCCCCGGTGCCCTTCGGCCCGGGATCGCTGATGCGCACCGGCCCGTCGACGGGCCGCTTGTCGATACCGGTCGTACCGCCGGGGGCATCGGTGTACGCGACGGCCTCCGGCCGTCCCGCGTTCACGGTCAGCAGCCTCGGCCCGGTCGGTTCCATGGACGTCATGCCGGCCACGCTATCCACTCCATCCTCAAAGTCGCACGCCAATAATGTGCGGCAGCCCCCAAGTGCCGCTTATGGTTGAAGGGTGATCGAAGCCCGTCATCTCCGTGTCCTGCGAGCCGTGGCCGCCACCGGATCGTTCTCCGCCGCCGCGCGGGAGCTGGGCTGCACCCAGCCCGCCGTCAGTCAGCAGATGAAGGCCCTGGAGGGCTCCGCGGGCACCCCGCTGCTGATCCGCACCGGACGGGAGATGCGGCTCACCCAGGCGGGTGAGGCGCTCGTCCGGCACGCCTCCGGCATCCTCGCCGGACTCACGGCCGCCGAGGAGGAGGTCGCCGCCATCGCCGGGCTGCGGGCGGGCCGGGTCCGGCTCGTCTCCTTCCCCAGCGGCAGCTCCACCCTGGTGCCTTGCGCGCTCGCCGCGCTGCGCGAGGCCCACCCCGGCACCCGCGTCTCCCTCGTGGAGGCCGAGCCGCCGCGCTCGGTCGAGATGCTGCGCGAGGGCGACTGCGACATCGCGCTCGCCTTCCGCTACGGCGCGAGCTGCGGCGAATGGGACGACCTGGTGGTGCGCCCGCTCCTCGCCGACCGGCTGATCGGCCTGGTCCCCGAGGGGCACCGGCTGTCGGACGCGGCCTCGGTGGGCATCGCCGAGCTGTCCGGCGAGTCGTGGATCGCGGGCTGTCCGCGCTGCCGCCGACAGCTCGTGGAGGTCTGCGAGGCGTCCGGCTTCACCCCCCGGATCGACTTCGCCACCGACGACTACCCGGCGGTGGTCGGCCTGGTCGGCGCGGGACTCGGAGTGGCGGTGCTGCCGGAGCTGGCGATCGAGTCGGTACGCGCCAAGGGGGTGCGCACCGTGGCGGTGGAGCCGGCCATCGAACGGGAGATCGTCGCGCTGACCCTGCCCGACCTGGCCCAGGTCCCGGCGGTGGCGGCCACCCTGGACCGGCTGTCCCTGGCCGCCGCCCGCTGAGCGGCGTGCCGGGGCCCCGGTCCCGGGCAGGTCCGGGGCCGGACGGTTTCGGGGCCGGACGGTTTCGGGCCGAGTCGTCGGAAGCTGGGTGAGGAAACGTTTCTGTGCGCTGGTGTCGGTGTACCGGGCTCAGCCGTGCGCCGACGGGGACGGTACGCCCGAAGGCGCCGCCGCCGGGACCATCCGGCTGCGGGCCCGCCCCATGAGCTCTTCGCGTTCGTCCTCGGTCAGCCCGCCCCACACGCCGTAGGGCTCGCGTACCGCCAGGGCGTGGGCCGCGCACTCGGCGCGTACCGGGCATCGCATGCAGACCTCCTTCGCCGAGTTCTCGCGGGCGCTGCGGGCCGCCCCGCGCTCGCCCTCGGGATGGAAGAACAGTGAGCTGTCGACCCCGCGGCAGGCCGCCAGCAGCTGCCAGTCCCACAGATCGGCGTTGGGTCCGGGAAGGCGGGAGAAATCTGCCATTGCTTGTCCCCTCGAAACCGTGCTGAGTCGGAAACGTCGTTGTGGTCCGTCGTCGACTGTGCCCACGACCGTACATCTACGGTGTAAGTAGATGTAAATATGACTGATTGCGAATCTATCCACAGACACCAGTAAATGGGAAGAAAATCCGCTAAATGGGGCATACGTGGGCATGAAGTTTCGGTTGCGGGTTAAATGAACCGCGTCGCTCTCCTCCGTGTGCGAGCCCTCACGTAGAGTGCCGAATTCGGTTGTCCGACCCGTAACTCTTTCGAGTGACCGTCGTTGAGAAGGCGGAGGCGGTTGACGGAAAAAGCGATCGGGCAGGTGTCCGAGAGTGTCAACCGCACAGGTGACGACTTGTAACAGCCTGGAGGCTCAAGGTGACGCGCATCAGCTGCGGAGGACGGTCATGACATCCGTCCTCGTCTGCGACGACTCCCCGCTTGCCCGAGAAGCGCTCCGTCGCGCGGTCGCGACCGTGCCCGGGGTCGAGCGGGTGACGACGGCGGCCAACGGCGAGGAAGTCCTCCGCCGCTGGGGTGCCGACCGTTCGGATCTGATTCTGATGGACGTACGCATGCCCGGTCTCGGAGGTGTGGAGACGGTGCGGCGGCTGCTCTCCGCCGACCCCGGCGCCAGGATCATCATGCTGACCGTCGCCGAGGACCTGGACGGGGTCGCGCTCGCGGTCGCCGCCGGTGCCCGCGGCTATCTGCACAAGGACGCCTCCCGCGCCGAGCTGCGCGCCACGGTCACCCAGGCGCTGGCCGACCCGACGTGGCGGCTCGCCCCGCGGCGGCTGCGGTCGGCCGAGATGGGTGCGGCGCCGACGCTCACCGCACGGGAGATCCAGGTGCTCGAAGGCATGAGCCACGGCCGTTCGAACGCCGAGATCGGCCGCGAGCTGTTCCTCTCGGAGGACACGGTGAAGACGCATGCCAGGCGTCTGTTCAAGAAGCTGGGCGCCTCGGACCGGGCGCACGCGGTGGCGCTCGGGTTCCGCTGGGGCCTGGTCCGGTAGGGCCCGGCCGCGGCCGGTGGCCGACCGTGTCCCCGTCCGCGTACCGGCGGGCGGGGCGACGCGACCGGTCGGCGTCGCACGGGTTCCGCTCCATCCGCGGGGCCCGTCGCGCCGACGGTATGTGACGCTTCCCGGCCGATGCCGCATCCTTGAGACGTGGAGTTCCTCGGGAACGATTCGGTCGAGCGGAAGGGGAGGGCGCAGGACATGACTTCCGGCGCACCCGCTCATAACGCTTCGGTGCACAACTCCGGACGCGGCGGCACGGATGACGCGGCTCCGGGGCACCATGGTCCGATGCGTGACGACGAGACGACGGGGATCGGTGCCCTGGTGCACCGCGCCGTCGAGGGCGACGCGCAGGCCACGCACGATCTGCTGGCCCATGTCCACCCGCTCGCGCTGCGCTACTGCCGGTCGCGGCTGAACCGGCTGCCCGGTGATGCCCGTCACTTCGTGGAGGACCTGGCGCAGGAGGTCTGTGTGGCGGTGCTGATGGCGCTGCCCCGCTACAAGGACACGGGCAGGCCCTTCGAAGCCTTCGTGTTCGCCATCGCGGGCCACAAGGTCGCCGACCTCCAGCGGGCCGCCATGCGGCACCCGGGGTCGACGGCCGTGCCGTCCGACGAGATGCCCGAGCGGCCGGACGACTCGCTCGGGCCCGAGGAGCGCGCCCTGCTCAGCAGCGACGCGGCCTGGGCCAAGAAGCTCCTCGCCAACCTTCCGGACAACCAGCGCGAGCTGCTCGTCCTCCGGGTCGCCGTCGGTCTGACCGCCGAGGAGACCGGGCAGATGCTGGGCATGTCCCCGGGTGCGGTCCGGGTCGCCCAGCACCGGGCCCTGAGCAGGCTGCGGGCCCTCGCGGAGCAGTGAACACCCCGAGGCCGCGTGTGACAGTGAGCACCCCGCGGCCGCCTACGGCGGCGAGTGCCCCGCGGCCGCCTACGGCATCGGCCCGTTTCCGTGGATGTCCCGGGCGGCGGGGGTGCGGTGTTTCCGCGGGGATTCGGGCGGCGGTCGTCGTGCGAAGCCACAGAAACCCCGGGTGATCTTGTTCGTGGAATGAGACGCGCCCGAAGGCCGTTAGCATGGACATCCGCACCGATCAAGGCCATTTGGGGAAGGTGTCATGACTGCAAACGTCGACGGAGTGCCCGAGAAATTCGCGACGCTCGGACTGACATACGACGACGTGCTGCTGCTGCCCGGCGCATCCGAAGTGCTGCCCAACGCAGTCGACACCTCGTCCCGCATCTCGCGCAACGTCCGGGTGAACATCCCGCTGCTGTCCGCGGCGATGGACAAGGTCACCGAGTCCCGCATGGCGATCGCCATGGCGCGGCAGGGCGGTGTCGGGGTACTGCACCGCAACCTGTCCATCGAGGACCAGGTCAACCAGGTCGACCTCGTGAAGCGCTCCGAGTCCGGCATGGTGACCGACCCGATCACCGTGCACCCGGACGCGACGCTGGCCGAGGCCGACGCGCTGTGCGCGAAGTTCCGCATCAGCGGTGTCCCGGTCACCGACCCGGCGGGCAAGCTGCTCGGCATCGTCACCAACCGTGACATGGCCTTCGAGTCCGACCGCAGCCGCCAGGTGCGCGAGGTCATGACGCCGATGCCGCTGGTCACGGGCAAGGTGGGCATCTCCGGCGTGGACGCCATGGAGCTGCTGCGCCGCCACAAGATCGAGAAGCTTCCGCTGGTCGACGACGCGGGTGTCCTCAAGGGCCTCATCACGGTCAAGGACTTCGTGAAGGCCGAGCAGTACCCGAACGCCGCCAAGGACACCGAGGGCCGTCTCCTCGTCGGCGCGGCCGTCGGCGCCAGCCCCGAGGCCCTGGAGCGGGCGCAGGCCCTGGCCGCGGTCGGTGTGGACTTCCTGATCGTCGACACCTCGCACGGCCACAACAGCAACGCGCTGAACTGGATGGCGAAGATCAAGTCCAGCGTCGACGTCGACGTCATCGGCGGCAACGTCGCGACGCGCGACGGCGCGCAGGCCCTGATCGACGCCGGTGTCGACGGCGTGAAGGTCGGCGTGGGCCCCGGTTCCATCTGCACCACCCGCGTGGTCGCCGGTATCGGCGTCCCGCAGGTCACCGCGATCTACGAGGCGGCCCTCGCCGCCCGCGCGGCCGGCGTCCCGGTCATCGGCGACGGCGGTCTGCAGTACTCCGGCGACATCGGCAAGGCGCTCGCCGCCGGTGCCGACGCGGTCATGCTCGGCAGCCTCCTTGCGGGCTGCGAGGAGTCGCCGGGCGAGCTGCAGTTCATCAACGGCAAGCAGTACAAGTCGTACCGCGGCATGGGCTCGCTCGGCGCGATGCAGAGCCGCGGGCAGGGCCGCTCGTACTCCAAGGACCGCTACTTCCAGGCCGACGTGGCCTCGGACGACAAGCTCGTGCCCGAGGGCATCGAGGGCCAGGTGCCGTACCGCGGCCCGCTGGCCAACGTGCTGCACCAGCTCGTCGGCGGTCTGCGCCAGACCATGGGTTACGTGGGCGCCGCCTCCGTCGACGAGATGGAGACCAAGGGCCGCTTCGTCCGCATCACGTCCGCGGGCCTCAAGGAGAGCCACCCGCACGACATCCAGATGACGGTCGAGGCCCCGAACTACAGCAGGAAGTAGCGCGGGCGGCAACGCACCAGCGCAGCCGAGGGGCGGGCCGGGGTTCCCCGGACCGCCCCTCAGCCGTGTGTCGGGGATACTGGACAACGCAGACGTAGAGGGAAAGGCCACACCATCGTGACTGAGATCGAGATCGGGCGCGGCAAGCGCGGCCGCCGGGCGTACGCATTCGACGACATCGCCGTCGTTCCGAGCCGCCGTACCCGCGACCCGAAGGAGGTCTCGATCGCCTGGCAGATCGACGCCTACCGTTTCGAGCTGCCGTTCCTGGCCGCGCCCATGGACTCCGTGGTCTCCCCGCAGACCGCGATCCGCATCGGTGAGATGGGCGGCCTCGGCGTTCTCAACCTGGAAGGGCTGTGGACCCGGCACGCCGACCCGCAGCCGCTGCTCGACGAGATCGCCGAGATGCCCGTCGAGTCGGCCACCCGCCGCCTCCAGGAGATCTACTCCGCGCCGATCCAGGAGGAGCTGATCGGGCAGCGCATCAAGGAGGTGCGCGACTCCGGCGTGGTCACCGCCGCCGCGCTCTCCCCGCAGCGCACCGCGCAGTTCTCCAAGGCCGTCGTCGACGCGGGCGTGGACATCTTCGTCATCCGCGGTACGACGGTCTCCGCCGAGCACGTCTCGGGTGCCGCGGAGCCGCTCAACCTCAAGCAGTTCATCTACGAGCTGGACGTCCCGGTGATCGTCGGCGGCTGCGCCACGTACACCGCCGCGCTCCACCTGATGCGGACCGGCGCGGCCGGCGTGCTCGTCGGTTTCGGCGGCGGCGCCGCGCACACCACGCGCAACGTCTTCGGCATCCAGGTCCCGATGGCGACCGCGGTCGCCGATGTGGCCGGTGCCCGCCGCGACTACATGGACGAGTCCGGCGGCCGCTACGTGCACGTGATCGCGGACGGCGGCGTCGGCTGGTCCGGCGACCTGCCCAAGGCCATCGCCTGCGGTGCGGACGCCGTGATGATGGGCTCCCCGCTGGCCCGCGCCAGCGACGCCCCGGGCCGGGGACGGCACTGGGGCATGGAGGCCGTCCACGAGGACGTGCCGCGCGGCAAGCTGGTGGACCTGGGCTCGGTCGGCACCACCGAGGAGGTCCTGACCGGTCCTTCGCACACCCCCGACGGCTCGATGAACATCTTCGGCGCGCTGCGCCGGGCGATGGCGACGACGGGGTACAGCGACCTCAAGGAGTTCCAGCGCGTCGAGGTCACGGTGGCGGACTCGCAGCACAGCCGCTGAGCACCGCACACAGACGGGAGGGCCCGGAACCGCGCGGCATGCGGTCCGGGCCCTCCCGTCTGTGCGTGCGGTTACTCCGCGGCCTTCTTGGCGCCGGAGAACGCGGCGACGGCGGCGATGGCGAAGAAGACGTACGTCAGGAAGTCCGAGTCGGCCTTCCACGCCTCGTTCAGCAGACCGAAGTGGTCGAAGAACAGCTCGGAGACGGTGACCGGAAGCTCCTTGGCGGCGATCATCGCCTCGCCGAGCAGCTGGCCGAAGTAGACGGCGACGAGCGAGAGCACGGCGCTGACGACCGGCAGTACGGGGTTGCGGCCGCCGACCTTGCCGGCCGCGAAGCCGACGACGAAGCCGACGCCCACGGCCGCGTAGCCGATCTCGTGCTTGGTGGCGCCGATGATGGCCCCGTAGATGGCGGCGGCGACCACGGCCGCGACGACCGCGGCGGCCAGGCCGAGGCCCATGTTGTTGCGGGCCGGGGCCGGCGGCGGGGCGTACGGGGCGCCGCCGAACGGGGCGCCGGGCTGCTGGCCGCCCGCGAAGGGGTTGCCGGACGGGTCGCCCTGCTGGCCCTGCTGGCCCTGCTGTCCGGCGAACGGGTTGCCGCCGCCGGGCTGGGAGTCGTACGGCTGGTTCGGCGGCACGGACTGGCTCATGGTGGGATCCCCCCTGGGACTGAAAACGCAACTGTGTGCGAGAAGTGACGCCGCAGGCTAGCAGCAGCCTGTGACATCGCCCACCGAAATCCGCGGAGCGGGGCGCTCAGAGCCGGTGCGCCGCCCCCGCCGGGGTCGCGCCCCTGGTGTCCAGGAGGAGCTGGGCCTTCACCGCGAGGCCCTGGAGGTCGTACGTCCGGTGGTGCTGGAGCAGCACCGTGAGGTCGGCGCCGGCCGCCGCCTCGTACAGCGAGTCGGCGCGTGGCACCGGGAGCTCGCGCACCCGCCAGTCGTGGACGTACGGGTCGTGGTAGCCGATCTGGGCACCCATGTCCATCAGCCGGTTCGCGATCTCCAGGGCCGGGGCGCCCTCCTGGTCGGCCAGGTCGGGCTTGTACGTGACCCCGAGCAGCAGGACCCGGGCGCCGCGCACGGACTTGCCGTGCTCGTTCAGCAGGGTGGCGCAGCGCTGGATCACGTACCTCGGCATCCGGTCGTTGATCTCCTGTGCCAGCGAGACCATCCGCAGCGGGTGGCCCGGGGTGCGGCTGTGGTACGGGAAGTAGCCCGGGTCGACGGGGGCGCCGTGGCCGCCGACGCCGGGTCCGGGCCGGAAGGGCTGGAAGCCGAAGGGCTTGGTCTCGGCGCACCGGATGACGTCCCACAGGTCGACGCCGAGGTCGTGGCAGAGCACCGCCATCTCGTTGACCAGGGCGATGTTGACGTGCCGGAAGTTGGTCTCCAGGACCTTGGTCATCTCGGCCTCGCGGGGTCCGCGGGCCCGGACGACCTTGTCGGTGAGCCGTCCGTAGAAGGCGGCGGCCGATTCGGTGCAGGCGGGGGTGAGGCCGCCGATGACCTTGGGGGTGTTGGCGTAGCCGTGGGTCCGGTTGCCGGGGTCGAGGCGGCCGGGGGAGCAGGCGAGATGGAAGTCGCGCCCGGCCCGCAGCCCGGAGCCCTCTTCCAGCAGCGGGCGCAGGTAGTTCTCGGTGGTGCCCGGCGGCACGGCCGACTCCAGCAGGACGGTGGTGTGCGGGCGCAGCCGGGCGGCGAGCGCGCGGGCCGCGTCGCCGACGGCGGTCAGGTCGAGGGAGTGGTCGGCGCCGAGCGGGGTGGGCGCACAGATCACCGCGGTACGGACCCGGCCCAGCTCGGCGGGGTTCGTGGTGGGCCGGAAGCCGCCCGAGAGCATCCGGCGGATCTCCGAGGCGGTGAGCGACCCCTCGACGGGGGTGCGGCCCGCGGCGAGTTCGGTGCAGGCGCGCGGGTCGGTGTCGTAACCGACGGTCTGTACGCGTGCGGCCACGGCGGCCTGGGCGAGGGGCAGGCCGAGGTGGCCGAGTCCGATGACTGCGAGGTCTGCGGGCATGTGGACGGCCGTCCTTCCCGGTCGGTCTATGGACCATGAGGGCAGAAAGCGCAACCGCTGTGGACAGCGCAATGTAACACTAGGCTTATATATGACCTATTTGTCGCATTGTTGGCCGCCTGTCGTCCTGGTGTTTTCCACAGGCGGTGGCCGAAGTCGGGGACGGCGGACAGAATCGAGAGGTGGGCACGGAGCGCGCCGTCCGCCGGTCGGCCGGTGCCCGCGGTGCCGGACCACCCCGATCCACCCGGGAGGCAGCAGTGAGGACAGCGACACTGGGACCCGCGGAACGCGCCGAGGCGCTGGCCGCGATGGCCGAGCGCGAACTGGACGTGCTGGTCGTGGGCGCGGGCGTGGTCGGCGCCGGCACGGCGCTGGACGCGGCGACGAGAGGGCTCGCCACGGGCCTGGTCGAGGCGCGCGACTGGGCGTCCGGCACATCGAGCAGATCGAGCAAGCTGATCCACGGCGGACTGCGCTATCTGGAGATGCTCGACTTCGCGCTCGTCAGGGAGGCGCTGAAGGAGCGCGGGCTGCTGCTGCAACGGCTGGCCCCGCACCTGGTGAAGCCCGTGCCCTTCCTGTACCCCTTGCAGCACAAGGGCTGGGAGCGGTTCTACGCCGGCTCTGGCGTCGCCCTCTACGACGCGATGTCGGTGTCGTCGGGCCACGGCCGCGGCCTGCCCGTGCACCGGCACCTCTCCCGCCGCCACGCCCTGCGCGTCGCCCCGGCGCTGCGCAAGGACGCGCTGGTCGGTGCCCTGCAGTACTACGACGCCCAGATGGACGACGCCCGTTACGTGGCCACCCTGGTGCGCACCGCCGCTGGGTACGGCGCCCGGGTGGCCAACCGTGCGCGGGTCATCGGCTTCCTCCGGGAGGGCGAGCGGGTGGTCGGCGCCCGGGTACAGGACGTCGAGGGGGGCGGGGAGTACGAGGTCAGGGCCAAGCAGGTGGTCAACGCCACGGGGGTCTGGACCGACGACACCCAGGCGCTGATCGGGGAGCGCGGGCAGTTCCACGTCCGGGCCTCCAAGGGGATTCACCTGGTCGTACCCAAGGACCGCATCCACTCCTCGAGCGGCCTCATCCTGCGCACCGAGAAGTCCGTCCTCTTCGTGATCCCGTGGGGCAGGCACTGGATCATCGGCACGACGGACACCGACTGGGACCTGGACAAGGCGCACCCGGCGGCGTCCAGCGCCGACATCGACTATCTCCTCGAACACGTCAACTCGGTCCTGGCCACCCCGCTGGGCCGGGACGACGTGGAGGGGGTCTACGCCGGGCTGCGGCCGCTGCTGGCCGGCGAGTCCGACGCCACGAGCAAGCTCTCCCGCGAGCACACAGTGGCCCATCCGCTCCCCGGCCTCGTGGTCGTGGCGGGCGGGAAGTACACCACGTACCGGGTGATGGCGAAGGACGCGGTGGACGAGGCGGTGCACGGGCTGGACCAGCGGGTGGCGGCCTGCGTCACGGAGGAGATCCCGCTGCTGGGCGCGGAGGGCTACCCCGCCCTGTGGAACGCCCGCGCCAGGATCGCGGCCCGCGCCGGTCTCCATGTCGCCCGACTGGAGCACCTCCTCAACCGGTACGGCTCGATGACCGAGCAGGTCCTCGAACTGATCGTCGCCGATCCGTCCCTGGGTGAACCGCTGCCCGCGGCGGACGACTACCTGAAGGCGGAGATCGTCTACGCCGCCTCGCACGAGGGCGCCCGCCATCTCGACGACGTGCTGACCCGCCGCACCCGGATCTCCATAGAGACCTTCGACCGGGGCACGCACAGCGCCGGACTCTGCGCGGAGCTGATGGCTCCGGTGCTGGGCTGGGACCAGGGACAGATCGACCGCGAGGTCGAGCACTACGAGAAGCGGGTGGAGGCGGAACGGGAGTCGCAGCGGCAGCCCGACGACCTCACGGCCGACGCGGCCCGGCTCGGCGCGCCGGACATCGTGCCGCTCTAGGCCATTCCGTCCCGGGAGGCGTCGCCCCGCTTGTCCGTGCAGAACTCCGCGTCCAGCAGTGCGGGTTCGAGGGTGTCGGCGTCGGCCAGGGTGTCCGTGTCGACCCGGTAGGTCAGGACGTGCCGGCCGTCCCGGGTGGCGGCGGTACGGACGTAACTGCCCGCGATGTGGCCGTTGTGCCCCCAGACGGTGATGCCGCAGGAGAGCTTCTCCGGAAAGAGGCCCAGGCCGTAGGTGCCCCTGGTGGCCCGGGTGTCCGTCATCAGGGCGAGCTGGGCGGGTGCGAGGAGGCGGCCGCCCAGCAGGGCCGCGAAGAAGCGGTTCAGGTCGCCGAGCGTGGAGATCAGCGAGCCGGCCGCGCCCGCCCCGCGCGGGTCGAGCGCGGTGACGTCGCGGAGGGTGCCGTCGGCCGGGTCGCGGGTGTAGGCCCGGCCGTGCGGGGCGGGCAGTGCGGTGCGGGCGCCCGGGAAGGAGGTGCCGGTGAGGTGGAGCGGGGTGATGACGCGGTCGCGGATCTCGGTGGCGTAGTCACGCCCGGTGACACGCCGGACGACGAGTCCGAGTACGGCGTAATTGGTGTTGGAGTAGGCGTAATGGCCGGGCGCGCCCGTCGGGCGGTGGGCCAGGGCGACGCGGACCGCCGCGGTCGCGGAGAGAGGGTGGGCCGAGGGGGCGTCGGTGTAGTCGTAGAGGCCGCTGGTATGGCTGAGCAGGGCGCGCAGGGTGATCCGGCGGCCGTCGTTGCCGTTGCCGCGCACCAGACGCGGCAGCAGCCGCTCGACCGGGTCCGACAGCCGCAGCCTGCCCTCCTGGACGAGTTGCAGCACGACCGTGGCGACAAAGGTCTTGGTGATGCTGCCCGCCCGGAACCGGTCCGCCGCCCGGATGTTGGGCCCCGTCGAGCGGTACGTGCCGTACGGTGCGGGGGAGGAGCCGCGGGCCAGCAGCGCCGCGGTGGGCGCACCGCCCTCCGCGACGAGCCGCGGAAGATAGGCGGCCGCGGGGCCGAGGTGTGGTTCGCTGGACAGGGGCGCGGTTCCCAGGCCGAAGAGTGCCAGCGCCAGGGGAGCGGCGAGCAGTGCTCTGAGTGTCGGCATGGCGGGGATTCCCTTTCTCCGGGCACATCATGACGGGCCCGCGGACCCGGCACCATGACCGGAGCCGGGGTGAGGGACAATGAACGCTCTGCCAGGGCGGGTTGATCGCAGAGGGGACGCATGTCGGAGGCGGAGCAGGCACGGGAGCCCCAACGGGACAAGGAAGGACGTCTCCTCGCGGGGCGGTACCGCCTTGGGGAGGTGCTCGGCCGGGGCGGTATGGGCACGGTCTGGCGTGCCGTCGACGAGACGCTGGGCCGTACGGTGGCGGTCAAGGAACTGCGGTTCCCCTCGGCCATCGACGACGACGAGAAGCGTCGGCTGATCACACGTACGCTGCGTGAGGCGAAGGCGATCGCCAGGATCCGCAACAACGGCGCGGTGACGGTCTACGACGTGGTCGACGAGGACGACCGTCCGTGGATCGTGATGGAGCTCATCGAGGGCAAGTCCCTGGCCGAAGCGGTGCGCGAGGACGGCGTGCTGACGCCGAAGCGGGCGGCCGAGGTCGGCCTCGCGATACTCGACGTACTCAGATCGGCGCACCGCGAGGGCATCCTGCACCGCGACGTGAAGCCGTCCAACGTACTGATCGCCGAGGACGGCCGGGTCGTGCTGACCGACTTCGGCATCGCCCAGGTCGAGGGCGACCCCTCCGTCACCTCGACCGGCATGCTCGTCGGCGCTCCCTCGTACATCTCGCCCGAGCGCGCCCGGGGCCGCAAGCCGGGACCGCCCGCCGACCTCTGGTCGCTCGGCGGCCTGCTGTACGCGAGCGTCGAGGGCTCCCCGCCGTACGACAAGGGCTCGGCCATCGCCACCCTGACGGCCGTGATGACCGAGCCGCTCGACCCGCCGAAGAACGCCGGCCCGCTGAAGGACGTCATCTACGGGCTCCTCGCCAAGGACCCCGAGCAGCGGCTCGACGACGAGGGCGCCCGCGCCCTGCTCAACGACGTGATCCACGCCCCGGAGAAGCCGGAGCCCGTCACGCCGCCGCCCGCCGAGGCCACCCAGATCATGGCGCTGCCCACGACCCCGGCCGAGCCCCGGACCACGTCCGCGCCGAAGGCCGCGGAGCAGGGCGAGGGTGCCCGGGACCGGCTGCGCGGCGCGCTGCGCTCCGTACGGAACGCGAGGTCGACGCCCGCCGTCGCGGCGGGCGGATCGGCCGCGACCGCCGCCACGCCCTCGGCGCCCGCCGCGGCCCCCTCCCCGGCCGCGAGCGCGGGTACGGGCGCCGGCCGGGGCACCTCCGCGAAGCCCGCCGCCGTACCGCCGCCGCCCCGCCCGGCTTCGGCACCGGCGGCACCGCCGCGGGCGTCCATCACGGACGTGGTGCCGCGCCGCACCCTGGCGATCATCGCGGCCGTCATCGTGCTCGCCGTGGTCGGCACCATCGTCGCCCTCTCGGTCGGCGGGGACGACAAGGACAACGGCGCCAAGGGCAAGGACGACAAGTCCGCTTCCGCCGGGTCCTCGACGACGCCCGGGGGCTCCACGGAGCCCGACAGCGGCACGGGCGGCGGCAGCGGCAAGGACCAGGGCAAGGGCCAGTCGCCGGGCACCGGCCAGAGCGGCGACCAGAACCAGACCCAGGGCCAGAGCGGCGACCAGGGCGGCAAGGAGGGCGGCGGCAAGGAGGGCGACGCGCTGCCGGACGGATTCCGCAAGGTCACGAACAAGAAGTTCCACTTCAGCGTGGCCCTGCCCGAGAACTTTCGGTTCGACAAGATCGCGGGGGTGAACTCCGGCGCCATCTACAACGCCGGAGGCGGCTACCCCCGCATCCAGATCGACTTCACCAAGTCCCCCGGCGGCAACGCGGCCGGGGCCTGGAACGCCGCGCGGGCCGGTGTCGCGGCCACCAGCAACGGCTACCACCACATCGGCATCGACAAGGTCCAGTACAACGGCTACCCGACGGTCGCCGACTGGCAGTTCGAGCGCACCCAGCAGGGAACGCGGGTCCGGGTGCTCAACCGGGGCTTCAAGGTCGACTCCTCCCACGGCTACGCGATCATGATCAGCTGCAAGGCCGGCGAGTGGAACGACGAGGAGTGCCGGGCGCTGCGCAAGATGGCCTTCGACACGTTCAAGCCCCTCGACTGAGCACGACCGGGCCGACGGCGGCCCGGCAGCCGGACCGACGGCGGTCCGGCGGGGAGCGGCCGGGATGGGACGACCCGGCGACGCGCCCGCCGCTCGCCACGTATCGTGAGAGCCGGAAGACCGTACGCAGCCGGAACGGCCGGGGCGACACGTCAATTCCGGGGTGAGTGACCACGGTTGACGGGTCGGCCGCGGTCAGGGACCGGCCCGGTCTTCATGACCGGGGGACAGTGCGCTCTGGGGAGGCGTCGTGGACGACTACGCGGGTCGGGTGCTCGCCGACCGCTACCGCCTTCCGCTGTCTTCGGACGACGCGTACGAAACGGTCGAGACCCGGGCGTTCGACACCTACAGCGGGCAGGAGGTCCTGGTCCGCCAGGTGCCGTTGCCCGAGGTGGTGGACGCCGAGGTGCTCGACGCCGACGGGCCGGTCCCGGCCTCCCGGCGGGGCAGCGGCAGGGACGCGGGCGGGCCCGCCGATCCGGCCGTCCGGCGCGCGGTGGAAGCGGCCCGGGCGGCGGCCCGGGTGCCGGACCACCCCAGGCTCGACCAGGTCTTCGACGTGTTCGCGGAGGCGGGTTCGCTCTGGATCGTGAGCGAACTCGTCGAGGCCCGTCCGCTCGCCTCGCTGCTCGCCGAGCGCCCGCTCAACCCCTTCCGGGCCGCCGAGATCGGCTCCGACGTGCTGGCCGCGCTCCGGGTGCTGCACGCCCACGGCTGGACCCACCGGAACATCACCGTCCGTACGGTGCTGGTCTGCGACGACGGGCGCGTGGTGCTGACCGGGCTGGCGGCCGGGGCGGCGGAGGAGGCGCTCTGCGGGTACGTGTCGACACCGCGCCCCGAGGGCGACGACGAGCACGAGGCGGACGACGGGTACGGCATCGGATTCGACGGCGGACGTGACGACGGGTTCGGCGAGGGGGTCCGCGACGGGCGCGGGTTCGCCCGTCCGGCGCCCGACCCGGATCCGGCCGGGATCTTCGCGCCGCCGCCCCGGCCGCTCCTGCCGCCCTCGCCCCCCGCCCCGGCCGAGATGCCCGCCCCGCGCAACCCGGCGGCGATAGAGCCCTCCCGGCCGGACACCGAGGACGGCGCGTCCGGCCACGGCGCGACCGACGACGACCCCGCGCAGGCGCGGGCCGGGCGTGCCGGAGCCATCGCCGCGTACCGGGCGGGCGCGCTGGCCGCCGCACGCGTCAGCGAGGACCGGCGGCGCGCCGAGGCGGAGGACACCGGCAACCTCCCGGTGCAGCGCTCCGCGCGACCGGTGGACGCGGACCGGACCGACCAGTTCCGCAAGATCCCCGCAGGCGGCTCCGCAGCACTGCCCGTACAGCGCTCCGGGCAGCCGGAGCGGGCGGAGCCGCAGGGGCGGCCGGAGCGCGTGGGCAGCTGGGACGAGGACGGGCGGGGCGGCCGTAGCGGCTCCGGCTACCGGGGCCCCGCCACCCCGCTGGCCGCCGAGCGTGCCCGCCAGACCAGGATCTCCGTGGTCGGCGCGGTCACCGAGCGCTGGGCGCCCGAGCAGGGCGGCCCGGTCCACGAGAACTGGCGGCTGGCCCCGCCGATCGGCCCCGCCACCGACCTCTGGGCGCTGGGCGCCCTGCTCTACCGCGCGGTCCAGGGCCACGCCCCCTACCCCGAGGACAGCGCCGCGGAGCTCGTCCAGATGGTCTGCGGCGAGCCGCCCGCCTTCGCCGAGGAGTGCGGCCCGCTGCGCCCGGTCGTCGAGTCCCTGCTGCGCCAGGACCCCACCGAGCGCCCCGACGTCGAGGAGCTGAGCGGCTGGCTGCGCTCCCTGGTGCGCTCGGCGCCCGAGCCCGAGGCCGGGCTGGGCGTCGTGCCGCTGCCCTCCGCCGACACCGCCCGGCTCCCCGTCGTACGCCGCAGGGGCGAACTGGTCCGCAAGCGGCGCGGGAAGAACGCCGCCCACGGCCGCCACCGCCACGCCAGGGGCAGGACGGAGCAGCAGGACAGGCAGGACACGCCTCTCGACGAACTGTTCGACCGGCCGGCCGAGCCGCCCCGCCCGGCCCGGGAGCCGCGCGAGCCCAGGCCCCCGAAGGCGCTGCGCACCCCGCCCCGCCCCGACGACGGCGAGCGGCGCTCGCCCCGGCGGCTCGGGCGGCTGCTCCTGGTGCTGATCCTGCTGGTGCTCGTGGCGGCCGTCGCGTACGCCGTGATGTTCATGCCCAGGGCGGGCGGGTCCGGCAACGGCGCCACCGGCCCGGGGGCCTCCTCCTCCGGCACCCCGCAGCCCGGCACCGGGGAGCCGGACGGCCAGGCCTCCCCGGGTTCCCCCGGCGAGCAGCAGCCGCAGACCAGCCGTTCCGCCGTCGCCCTCGCCCCCGGCTACACCCTCCGCAAGGACGCCGAGGGCTTCGAGGTCGGTGTCCTCAAGGGCTGGCAGCGCACCCCCGCCAACGCGGACCGTCAGATCCGCTACGGCAGCGGCGGCTTCAGCCTCCTGATCGTCCCCGGCCGGGACACGGTCGAGTCCGCCGGGAACGACCCGCTGGCCTACCAGGCCGACAAGGAGCGGGAGTTGCAGCAGTTCCGCGACTCCGGCTGGTCCGGGTCGAGCGGGCTGCGCCGGATCGACGTCGGCCGGCAGGCCATGGCGGAGGGCCAGTTCACCTGGCGCGACGCGGCCGGACGGCCGGTGTACGCCCGCAACCTGGTGATGGTGGTGAACGGCAGGTACCACGTCATCCAGGTCATCGGCCCGGAGAACAAGCGCGACAAGGTGTCGGAGATCTACGAACAGGCCATTTCCTCCTACCGCGTGACGCGCTGACGCCTCTGCGTACACCCCGCCCGTCCGATCCGTCCCGGTCCGGCCCGCTGACGGAGCGACAAGCATCACAGTGCGGTCTCGTGGGTGGTGCGAGGTTCCGTGGCCGCACCTCCGCTCCGTAATCTGGCAGCCGAGAAACGGGGCGGGGCGGGGATGACGTGGACCGATCACAGAGCACGGAAGCGGGACTGCTGCTGGCCGGAAGGTACCGGCTGGGCGAGGTCCTCGGGCGCGGCGGCATGGGCAAGGTCTGGCGCGCGCACGACGAGGTGCTGCACCGCACGGTCGCGGTCAAGGAGCTGACCGCGGCGCTCTACGCCGCCGAGGCCGACCGGGCCGTACTGCACGCCCGTACGCAGAAGGAGGCCCGGGCGGCCGCCCGGATCACCCACCCGGGCGTGGTGACCGTGCACGACGTGCTGGAGTACGACCAGCGGCCCTGGATCGTCATGCAGTACGTGGACGGCCCCTCGCTCGCCGACGCCGCGAAGGAGAGCGGCGAGGTCGAGCCGCGCGAGGCCGCCCGGATCGGCCTGCACGTGCTGAGCGCCCTGCGCGCCGCGCACGCGGCGGGGGTCCTGCACCGGGATGTGAAGCCGGGGAACGTGCTCCTGGCCAAGGACGGCCAGGTGCTGCTCACCGACTTCGGGATCGCCGCCATCGAGGGCGACTCGACCATCACCCGGACCGGCGAACTGGTCGGCTCCATCGACTATCTGGCGCCCGAGCGGGTCCGCGGCGCCGACCCGGGACCGGCCTCCGACCTGTGGTCGCTCGGCGCCACCCTGTACACCGCGGTCGAGGGCGGTTCGCCGTTCCGCCGTACGTCCCCGATCTCCACCATGCAGGCGGTCGTCGCCGAGGAGCCCCCGCCGCCCCGCCGGGCGGGCGCGCTGGCCCCCGTGATCACCGCGCTGCTGCGCAAGGAGCCGGACGAGCGCCCGTCGGCCGCCGAGACGGAACGGATGCTGCTGGACGCCATGGAGGGGCGCGAGCCCGTGGCGGCGCAGGCCTTCGTGCCGACGCAGGTCGTCCCCGACGGGCTGCTGCGTTCCCTGGGCGCGGACGGCTCCGGCACCGCACGGCTGCCGCAGCCGGAGGCCGGGGCCCCGGCCCCGGCACCGTCCGTCACCCCGGCCGCCGCGCCGGAGCCCGCGCCCACCGTCACCCCGGCCGCGGCCCCGTCGCCCCGGCGCGGCCGCTGGCGCACGGTGGTGCTGGTCGTGCTGGCCGCGGCGCTGGTCGGCGGCGGCGCGGGACTCGTCGCGATGAAGCTCGGCGACCGTACGGACAAGAGCACCGAGCGGGCGAACGCGGCCCCCGGCCCCGTCGACGTGGGGGAGCCCGCGCCCAAGGAGGACGAGTCGCCCGAGCCGGGGAAGATCCCGAAGAAGACGAAGGACATACCCGACGGCTGGCAGCGGGTGGACGACCCCGAGGGCTTCAGCCTGGTCGTGCCCGACGGCTGGAAGCGCCGGGCGGACGGCAACCAGATCGACTACACCCCGGACGAGGGCGTCCACTACATCCGGATCAGCATCGATCCCTCGCCCGACTTCGACAATCCGTACGCGCACGCGCTGAGCCTGGAGCGGCAGCTCGCCGACCGGCTCCCCAGCTACCAGCGCTGGAACCTGGACTCCAACACCTACCGCGACCAGCCGGGCGCGCTCTGGGACTTCTCCTGGACCGAGACCAAGCAGCACCCCGGACCGCGCCACGCGATCGACCAGCTGTACTTCGGCGAGAACGGCGGCCCGGAGTACGGGCTGTACATGACCGGGCCGGAGGAGGACTGGGAGACCACGCGGGAGCAGTTCGACACGATCCTGCGCGGCTGGCGCGCCCCGGAAGGATCCGGCTGAGATCACCCTGATCAGGGGCTTTGTTGCCAGTGATCGCTGGCTCGTTTGTGGGGAGTGTGAAAACCCGTTACCCACGGGTACCCAAAGCGTGCGGCTGGACGTACTCTCGCCCTCATGACGGACTCGCAGGCCTCCACGTCCACCTCCGCAGCCCCGCTCGGCACCAACCCGGTGGCCGCCGCCCCCAGAGGCGTGCGTACCGCCGCCGATGTGGTGACCCCCGAGGTGGTCGCCCGGCTGACCCGGGGGGTGGCGGGCTCGGGCCGCACGGCCAACCACACCCCCTTCACCGGTGGGAAGCTGGCCGACCTGCCGGAGTCCACTCCCGAGGACGTGACGGGCGCCTTCGAGCGGGCCCGCTCCGCCCAGCCCGCCTGGGCCGCGACGCCGGTCCGCGCCCGTGCCGCCGTACTGCTGCGCTTCCACGACCTGGTCCTCAGCCGCCAGGCCGAGGTCCTCGACCTGATCCAGCTGGAGACCGGCAAGGCCCGGCTGCACGCCCACGAGGAGGTGCAGGCCGTCGCCGTCGCGGCCCGCCACTACGGGCGCCGGGCCGTCGCGTACCTGAAGCCGAAGCGGCACACCGGGGTCGTGCCGACGCTCACCAAGGTCACCGAGCTGCGCCAGCCGCGCGGTGTCGTCGGCCAGATCGCGCCGTGGAACTACCCGCTGGAGCTGTCCGTGGGCGACGCGCTGCCCGCGTTCGTCTCCGGCAACGCCGTCGTGATGAAGCCCGACACCGAGACCGCGCTGACCGCCCTGTGGGCCCGTGACCTGCTGATCGAGGCGGGGCTGCCCGCCGAGGTCTTCCAGGTGGTCATCGGCGACGGACCGGTGGTCGGCCCCGAGGTCGTCAAGCACGCCGACTACGTCTCGTTCACCGGCTCCACCCGCACCGGCCGCGAGGTCGCGCAGGGCGCGGCGGCCCGGCTGGTCGGCGTCTCGCTGGAGCTCGGCGGCAAGAACGCCATGCTGGTCCTGGCCGACGCCGACGTGGAGAAGGCCGCCGCGGGCGCCGTCCGCGCCTGCTTCTCCTCCGCCGGACAGCTCTGCATCTCCATCGAGCGGCTGTACGTCCACGAGTCGGTCGCCGACGACTTCGTGGCCCGCTTCGCCGCCCGCACCAGGGCCATGCGGCTCGGCGGCTCCCTCGCCTACGGCGCCGACATGGGCTCGCTGGTCGGCGAGCGCCAGCTGGAGACCGTCACCCGGCACGTCGAGGAGGCCGTCGAGAAGGGCGCCACCCTCGTCGCGGGCGGCGTCGCCCGCCCCGACATCGGCCCGCTGTTCTACGAGCCGACCATCCTCGACGGCGTCCAGGCCCCGATGGCCGTGTGCAACGAGGAGACCTTCGGCCCGGTCGTCTCGATCTACCGCTTCACCGACGAGGACGAGGTCGTCGAGCTGGCCAACGCCACCCCGTACGGCCTGAACTCCAGCGTCTGGACGAAGGACTCCCGGCGCGGCCACCGGGTCGCCGCCCGGCTGCGGACCGGCACCGTCAACATCAACGAGGGGTACGCCCCGGCGTACGGCAGCGTCCAGTCCCCGATGGGCGGCATGAAGGACTCCGGGCTCGGCCGCCGGCACGGCTCCGAGGGCATCCTCAAGTACACCGAGGCGCAGACCGTCGCCCAGCAGCGGCTGATGCCGCTCGCCCCGTCCTTCGGGATGGACGACGAGAAGTACGCCGCGTTCATGAGCGCCGGCCTCAAGGCGATGAAGGCGTTCCGCCTGCGCTGACACCGCCGGTCCCGCAGCACCGCCCGCCCGTTCCGCACCGAGGAGAGCCATGTCCCAGGACAGCCCTGCCCAGAATCGGCCCGCCGCCTTGGGAGCGGACGGTGACGACGCCGCCTACGACTACGACGTGATCGTGGTCGGCTCGGGCTTCGGCGGTGCGGTGTCGGCCCTGCGGCTGACCGAGAAGGGCTACCGCGTCGGGGTGCTGGAGGCGGGCCGCCGCTTCACCCGGTCCGAACTGCCGAAGAACTCCTGGGACCTGAAGAACTTCCTGTGGGCCCCGACGCTCGGCCTGTACGGCATCCAGCGCATCCACCTGCTCGGCAACGTCATGGTGCTGGCGGGCGCGGGCGTCGGCGGCGGCTCGCTGAACTACGCCAACACCCTGTACGAGCCGCTCGCCCCGTTCTTCGACGACCCGCAGTGGAAGGACATCACCGACTGGCGCGAGGAGCTGGCCCCGTACTACGACCAGGCCAAGCGGATGCTGGGGGTCCGGATCAATCCGACCATGACCCCCTCGGACGTCCACCTGAAGGCGGCCGCGCAGGCGATGGGCATCGGCGACACCTTCCACCTGGCACCGGTGGGTGTCTTCTTCGGGGACGGCGAGGACGGTGACGGTACGGCGCGGGCGAAGCCCGGCGGCGAGGTCCCCGACCCGTTCTTCGGCGGCGCCGGCCCCTCCCGCAAGGCCTGCACCGAGTGCGGCGAATGCATGACCGGCTGCCGCCACGGCGCCAAGAACACCCTCAACGAGAACTACCTCCACCTCGCCCAGAAGGCGGGCGCGGTCGTCCACCCGATGACCTCGGTCGTCGCCGTCACCGACAACACCCGGGGCGGGTACGCGGTCAAGACCCTCCCCACCGACAACCGCAAGAAGGGGAAGGGCCGTACGTTCACCGCCCGCAAGGTCGTCATCGCCGCGGGCACGTACGGCACCCAGACCCTGCTGCACCGGATGAAGGACACCGGGCTGCTGCCGCTGATCTCGCCCCGGCTCGGCGAGCTGACCCGTACCAACTCCGAGGGCCTGGTCGGCGCGCAGACCACCGACCGCCGCTACCGCAGGAAGCACGGGACGGCGCGGGCCGACTTCACCCGGGGCGTCGCCATCACCTCCTCGGTCCACCCGGACGAGAACACCCACATCGAACCCGTCCGGTACGGCAAGGGCTCCAACTCGATGGGTGCGCTGACCGTCCTCCAGGTGCCGTACGGCGCGCACCGGGTCCGCCGCTGGCTGCTCGAAATGGTCAAGCACCCCACGCTCGCGGCCCGGTCGCTCTCCAACCGCCGCTGGTCGGAGCGGACCATCATCGGGCTCGTCATGCAGTCGCTCGACAACTCCCTGACGACCTACCGCAGGTCCGGCGGCATCGGGAAGGGGCTGCTCACCGCCCGTCAGGGACACGGGGCGCCCAACCCGACGCAGATCGAGGCGGCGACCCGCGGCGCCAGGATGCTCGCCGACGAGATCAACGGCTTCGCGGGGTCCAACGTCGGCGAGCTGATGGGCACCCCGCTCACCGCGCACTTCCTCGGCGGCTGCCCGATCGGCGCCGGAGCGGACGACGGGGTCATCGACCCGTACCACCGGCTCCACGGGCACCCCGGCATCTCCGTCGTCGACGGTTCGGCCGTCTCCGCGAACCTCGGGGTCAACCCCTCGCTCACCATCACCGCGCAGGCCGAGCGCGCCATGTCCTTCTGGCCCAACAAGGGCGAGGAGGACCCGCGCCCGCCGCAGGGCGAGGCGTACGTCCGGCTGGCCGCCGTCGAACCGAAGGCCCCGGCCGTGCCCGAGGGCGCCTTCGGTGCGCTGAAGCTGCCGTTCCTCGGGATGCCGGCCGTCCCGCCGAGAAAGAAGCCGTGACCGAGGCCCCTCGCACACGGAAACGGCCGACCCCGGGCGTCCCCGGAGCCGGCCGTTTCCTGGGGTGACCGGACTGCTGTCCCCTGCCGACCGGTCACACACGCCGGTGCGCGGTCCCACGGCGCGTCCTCGGACACACCACACGCTCCGGCGGAGTCTGCTGCGCGGCCGGTGCCTTCCGGGGCTGCCCCGGCGGGTACGGACACACACCAGGACCAACGATTCCGCGCCGGACCCGGTCACGCGCCGTACGGGTGAGAGCCCGCCCGAACGCCCGCCCGAACGCATGGAACCCCGGCTGTCACCCGACCCGGCCGTCACCCGACCCGGCCGTCACCCGGCCCTGCCGTCACCCAATCCGGCCCTCGCCCGGCCCTGCCGCGTCAGGCGCGGCCTCGGCAGAGCTCCAGCAGCGTCATGGCGAGCGAGGTGCCGGGCCGCCCGAGCGCGTTCCGGTACGAGGCGAGGATCTCCATCTCGCGGGAGAGGTTGATCCGGCGGCCGCCGGAGGTGATCCGGGCCTCCTGGATGACGGCCGAGACGGCCATCCGCTCCTGGACGAGCCCGATGATCCGGTCGTCGAGGGTGTCGATTCGGGCCCGCGCGTCGTCGATCAGCGCGACGGCCTCCTCGGTGTGCGCGCCGGTCTTCTCGGCGGCGGTCTTCTCGCCGGTGGTGGTGGCGCCGGTGGTGGCGGTGCTGGTGCTCATGGTGCGACTCCTCGGTGAGGTGCGGCCCCCGAGCCGAACGGTCCGTAACGCAGAGCGCCCCGGGCCTTTCGGCCCGGGGCGCCTGGAACGTTGCTGGGATCAAGCAACACGACCATGGCAGCCGGCGGGCCGGATGCCATAGGTAAAGACGAAGGTCGTGTGCTGACGCATGCCGCCAGTATGGCCTCCCGGCCGTGGCCGGGACAAAACGTGGCCCGGATGCTGAGACGCGCCGTCCGGGGAGTGGCTCGGAGCGGCCCGCGGCGGCCCCCGGACGGGCGGGACGTCGCCGGGTTCGGCAACCCCGGTAGAATCGACAAAACAGACCCCCCTTCACCGCCGGAAGGCCGCCCGTGCCAGCAGCACCCCCCGCCGCCCCCGACTCCGCCACCGACGTGGTCCTGGTCGTCGACTTCGGCGCGCAGTACGCCCAGCTCATCGCCCGCCGCGTCCGTGAGGCCCGGGTCTACAGCGAGATCGTCCCGTCCACCATGCCGGTGGCCGAGATGCTGGCCAAGAACCCCCGGGCGATCATCCTCTCCGGCGGCCCCTCCTCGGTGTACGCCGAGGGCGCGCCCTCCCTGGACCGCGCGATCTTCGAGGCCGGTGTCCCGGTCTTCGGCATGTGCTACGGCTTCCAGCTGATGGCCACCACGCTCGGCGGCACCGTCGACGACAACGGTGCCCGTGAGTACGGCCGCACCCCGCTCACCGTCTCCAAGACCGGCTCCACGCTCTTCGAGGGCACCCCCGCCGAGCAGCCGGTCTGGATGTCGCACGGCGACGCCTGCTCCGCCGCCCCCGAGGGCTTCACCGTCACCGCGTCCACCGACGTCGTCCCGGTCGCCGCCTTCGAGAACGACGAGAAGAAGCTCTACGGCGTCCAGTACCACCCCGAGGTCCTGCACTCCACGCACGGCCAGCAGGTCCTGGAGCACTTCCTCTACCGCGGCGCCGGCATCGAGCCCAGCTGGACCACCGGCAACGTCATCGAGGAGCAGGTCGCCGCGATCCGCGCCCAGGTCGGCGACAAGCGCGCCATCTGCGGCCTCTCCGGCGGCGTCGACTCCGCGGTCGCCGCGGCCCTCGTCCAGAAGGCCATCGGTTCCCAGCTCACCTGCGTGTACGTCGACCACGGCCTGATGCGCAAGGGCGAGACCGAGCAGGTCGAGAAGGACTTCGTGGCCGCCACCGGCGCCAACCTGAAGGTCGTCGACGCCAGCGAGCGCTTCCTGAAGGCCCTCGCCGGGGTCTCCGACCCGGAGACCAAGCGCAAGATCATCGGCCGCGAGTTCATCCGCGTCTTCGAGCAGGCGCAGCTGGAGATCCTCCAGGAGGACGGCCCCGAGGTCGCCTTCCTCGTGCAGGGCACCCTCTACCCGGACATCGTCGAGTCCGGCGGCGGCACCGGCACCGCCAACATCAAGTCGCACCACAACGTGGGCGGCCTCCCCGACGACATCGAGTTCCAGCTCGTCGAGCCGCTGCGCCAGCTGTTCAAGGACGAGGTCCGGATGGTCGGCCAGGAGCTCGGCCTGCCCGACGAGATCGTCCAGCGCCAGCCGTTCCCCGGCCCCGGCCTGGGCATCCGGATCGTCGGAGAGGTCACCAAGGAGCGGCTCGACCTGCTCCGCGACGCCGACGCCATCGCCCGCGAGGAGCTGACCGCGGCCGGTCTGGACCGCGACATCTGGCAGTGCCCGGTGGTGCTGCTCGCCGACGTCCGCTCGGTCGGCGTCCAGGGCGACGGCCGCACCTACGGCCACCCGATCGTGCTGCGCCCGGTCTCCTCCGAGGACGCCATGACCGCCGACTGGTCGCGCCTGCCGTACGAGACCCTCGCCCGGATCTCGACCCGTATCACCAACGAGGTCGCCGAGGTCAACCGCGTGGTGCTCGACGTGACGAGCAAGCCGCCGGGGACCATCGAGTGGGAGTGACCTTTCCCTGAGATCGTTCCCCCAGGTCAACGCCGATGCCGTCGCTCATTCGTTTGGGCGGCGGCATCGGCGTTTGAGCTGGGTACGCTGGCTGAGGAGACGAGACTCTGCCCCATGGGAGCAATCATGAGTGCCGCACCCGAATTCGAGTTGGACGAGAAGTACAACTACCCCGTCCCCCCGCCCGGTGGCTGGACCGCGGACGACCTCGACCGGCTTCCGAATCTGCCGCGGCGCACCGAGCTGATCGACGGGAGTCTCGTCTTCATGAGTCCGCAGACCAGGTTTCACATGCGGACCATGCGTCTGCTGGAGAACTCTCTCCTCGAGCAGGCCCCGGACGACTTCGACGTGTTCCGTGAATTCAGCGTCAGGCTGGACAGCCGCAACAGGCTGGAGCCGGATGTACTCGTGGTTCCGACAGGGGCCGACACCGGACCCAACCAGACGTTTCTCCGGCCGCAGGACGTCATCCTGGCGGTGGAGGTCGTGTCGGAGGAGTCCGCGGTCAGGGACCGGGAGATCAAGCCCCGGAAGTACACGACCGCCGGGGTGGTGCACTTCTGGCGCGTGGAATCGGGTGGCGACGGGCTGCCGGTTGTCTATGTGTACGAGCTCGATCCGGCGCTGAACGCCTACACGCCGACCGGTATCCATCACAACCGGCTGAAGCTGGACGTTCCCTTTCCCCTGGAGATCGACCTCACCGCGATCAACCACCGGCGCCGGTAGGAGCCGGAGGCGGCCCCCGCACACCACCCGCCCCCGTACCCCTGGCCACTTGGGGCGACCGGCGGTAACTTCCGGGTCCGTACGCCTGGGAGCCCCGAGGAGCCGCCATGTCCGAGTCCACGCCCGCACCCGCCCCCGTACCCGTGGACCAGCTCCACTTCGTCATGCCGCCCGTGCACGGCTCCCCGGCCGAGGAGCGGGCGTACCGCAAGCAGCGGCTGGCCGGGGCGCTGAGGCTGTTCGGGGAGTACGGCTACGAGGACGGCGTCTCCGGGCACATCACCGCACGCGACCCGGAGTTCCCCGACTGCTTCTGGGTCAACCCCTTCGGGGTCCCGTTCGACGGGCTCGCGGCGGACGAGCTGATCCTTGTCAACGGCGACGGGCAGGTCGTCGAGGGCCGCCGCCACGTCAACCAGGCGGCGTTCGCGGTCCACGCGGCCGTGCACCGGGCCCGCCCGGACGTCGTCGCCGTCGCGCACACCCACTCCGTGCACGGGCGGGCACTGGCCGCGCTCGGCGAGCTGATCGAGCCGATCACCCAGGAATCCTGCGCCTTCTTCGAGGACCACGTGCTGTACGACGCGTACACCGGGGTCGTCGTCGACGAGGAGGAGGGCCGCCGGATCGCCGCCGCGCTCGGCGGGCACAAGGCGATCGTGCTGCGCAACCACGGACTGCTGACCGTCGGCGACTCGGTGGACGCCGCCGCCTGGTGGTTCATCGCGATGGAGCGCTCCTGCCAGGTGCAGCTGGCCGCCCGGGCCGCCGGAAAACCGGTACCGATCGATCGCCGGGACGCGCTGGCCACCCGGGACCAGCTGGGCAGCGACCTGGTGGCGTGGATCAACTACCAGCCCCTGTGGCAGCGGATCAGTCGCACATTCTGACGATACGTCCCCGGGAGCGTGCCCCGATGCGGCCCGGAGCCCCGCCGTACGGCACAATTCGCTGCAATAGCAGCCGAGTTGGCTGCACCGGGGCTGGAGAGGGCGGCGTTCCCAGTGGTGTTGGACGAGGCGAGGGCGGGCGGCGCCCACTTGGGCGGCTGCACCTGCGGCGACTGCCCGCACGGGGCGCGTGAGGGCCACCGGCGCGCGGTGGCCGCCTTCCTGGCCAAACGGGACGAACTCGCCGCCGGGCAGGGGCTGCCGCCCGGCGTCGCGCAGTCCGTGTCCGCCACCCGCCAGTGGGTCTCGGACGAGCTGACCCAGTCGGCCAGGACCGTCGCCGAGCGGGGCCGCGAGGAGGGCGACGCCTGGCTGTACCGGGTCTGGCGGCGCACCCTGACCGCGGTGTGGGGCGGGGTCGTCCTGCTGGTCGTCGGGGAGTCGGTCACCGCCATCGGCGCGGGCTGGTCCAACGCCCGCACGGCGGGGCTGATCGCCGGACTCGTCACCGCCGCCCTGCTCACCGGCGCCGCCCACGTCCACCGTGCCCGCGGCGGCCTGCTCGCCCCGCTCATCGGCGAGGACAACCGGCTCTCCACCTCCCGGGCCGTCGCCGCCTCCTGGGTGCTGCTCGCGGTCTTCTCCGTGCTCGTGCTGGCACTCCAGCTGGCCGGTGCCTCCCGGCACGCCGAGCGCGACGCGCTGATCGAGGGGCTGGACCTGGCCCGGGGTGCCGGGGTGGTGACCGTGCTCGCGCTGGTCTGCGCCGTCGCCGTCGTCGTACGCAGGGTGGTGACCGTACGGACGATGTCCGGGCGGCTGCAGAAGCTGCGGGCCGACCGGCCGCGCGCCGCCGACCTGCTCACCGACGACTCGGGGCGGGGCAGCTTCACCGATGTGCAGTACATGCTGATCAGCACCGTCGCCGTGGTGTTCGCCGCGGTCCGGCTGGCCCGCCGCCCCGAGCAGCTGCCCGACCTGCCCTGGGGCCTGGCGCTGCTGGTCACGGTCTCGGCGTTCGCCTACTTCGCGGGGAAGTACGTGGAGGGCGGGCGGCCGGTGATCCTCTCGGTGGTCCGGGCGCGTGAGGCCGGGGACCTGGACGCGCCGGTGCGCACCGGCGACGACATCGAGATCCGGGGAGCGGGCTTCGTACCGCCGGGCGCCGGGACGCCGGACCGGCTGGCCCGGATGGTCGTCCGGATCGGCCGCGTCCACGTCCATGTGCCGCTGATCCCGGTCACCGGCGGATTCGCCAACCCGACGGACGGGGTGCTGACGGTGCCGGTGCCGGTGGAGGTCGAGCCGGGTGTGGTGGAGGTGCAGGTCGTCACCGCGGCCGGGGTGGAGACCAACCCGGTCGAGATCGAGGTGACCGACTGACCGGCGGGCCGACCGCCGCCGTGAGCAGCGCGTTCCCTGCGTACGCTGCATAAGCTCGGAAGTACGGGGTCTACGGAAGGTGGGGCAGACAGATGCAGGGGTACGGAGCGAATCTACGCGGCCTCGGTGAGCGACAGGGGCTCAAGGAGAAGGCGCGGGAGCACGCCCTGCTGCCGCTGCGGATCTTCCTCGGTGTCACCTTCGTCTACGCCGGTCTCGACAAGCTGACCGACAGCTCCTTCTTCCGGGCCACCGGCCCGGGCTCCATCGGCGAGACCATGCACGCGGTGCGCGACTCGTCCGCGGTCCCGGCCCTCGTCGACCTCGCGCTGAAGAGCCCCGGCACCTTCGGGTACGCCATCGCCATCGGTGAGGTCCTCGTCGGCCTCGGCACCTTCTTCGGGCTGTGGGGCAGGCTCGCCGCGCTCGGTGGTGCGCTGATCTCGCTGAGCCTGTGGCTGACCGTCAGCTGGGCGGTCAGCCCGTACTACTTCGGCAACGACCTGGCCTATCTCATGGGCTGGCTGCCGCTGGTGCTCGGCGGGGCCGGGGCGTTCTCGCTGGACGCCTTCCTCGCGGCACGGCGGCGACGGATCAGGTAGTTCACCCAGGTCACGAGGGTGGCCAGCCCGAGGCCGCCGAAGAGCAGCGGGAGGAAGAACGTCCAGGGGGCGTCCCAGGAGCCCGCGGCGTCCGCCGCGTACCCCGCAGCCAGCACGAGCATGACCACACCCGCCACCGCCCGGCCGGGACGGATCTCATGACGCGGCACGGGCGACCTCCAGCTCTCCGATGCTCATGTCGAGCGTCAGCTCGACCGTTCCGGCCGGCTTGCCGCCGGGGGGCGGCGGCAGGGTCCGGTGCTCCCGCTGCGCGGGGTTGATGCCCATCTCGTGCCCCGTCCGGTCCTGCAGGATGCCCGGCCGGCTGTCCGGCAGCGCGATGTCGCCGACGGCCACCCGGGCCGTCAGCCTCACCGTCACGTCCCTCGGTACGACGACGACCGCGCGCCCCGCCCCGACCTTCAGCGCGGTGGAGACCGTGTCGCCCTCGGGGACCGTGATCCCGGTGAGGTCCAGCCGGGCGTCCCCGGTGCCCAGCCGGTACTGCGGCTGGACCGCCGCCACCGAGGCGGGCCGCCAGTTCTCGCGCACCCACTGGGTGCTGATGTCCTTGGGCAGCGCGGAGGCGCCCGCCAGCAGCACCGCCGTGATCACCGCGAGCATCACCGTGCCGAACCCCGTCCGCCCCAGGAACGAGCTGACCAGCATCCCGAGCCCGAACACCGCCAGCGCGGCGGCCAGCCCGAACTGCAGGCTCGTGCCGAGGGGCCGGCTCTCCCAGCTCAGCCCCGTCCCCAGCCCGCCCGCGACCAGCGCGAACAGGAACACCGCACCGCCGATCGGCGTCGGTCCCCGCGTGCCGCGCTCCGGCCGGGGCGCACGGAAGGGGGAGTCCGACGAACCCGTGGGGCGGTCCGCGCGGGGCGGGAGCACCGCGTCGGCCGGACCCCACAGATAGCCGGCGCCGACCGGCCCCGTCGTACCGTCCTTGACGATCGGATCGCGCCACCACGACGGGCTGCCCGGCGACGGAGGGGCCCGTACCTCCGGTGGCGCGTCCGGCACCGTCTGGGCGGCCGCCGGGCGCTGCGGGTCCTCGGCCGCCGCGGCCCTGCGGTTCTGCGTCCACACGGCGAAGCCGACCACCGCGAGCGACAGCAGCGCGGAGAACGACAGGGGGCCGCCGTTGCCCAGCATCGACAGGAAGAGGCCGCAGCCGATCAGCGCGAGCAGCACCGCGACCAGCGAGGCCCCCTCCACCCGGCCGGACAGCAGCCTGCGTACCTCGTTCTCCTCCTCGCCGTCCGCCGGGATCAGCAGCCACGCGAAACCGTAGAAGATCAGCCCGATGCCGCCGGTCACCGACAGCACGCCGAGCACGATCCGGAAGATCACCGGGTCGACGTCGCAGTACCGCCCGAGCCCGCCGCACACCCCGGCCACGACCTTCTGCCGCGGGGTGCGCCGCAGCAGGGGCGCGGGGGCTGGGGGCGGCGGCGCGGCACCGGGAGGCGCGTCGTGGGGAACGGTCATGGCTCCATGGTGACCGCCCGCGGGCCCGGCCGGGACCGGGAGCGACCCTGGCCGATCCCTGATATTGGCCGCGACCCCAGGTGAACGGACCTTAGGGGGCCGACCCTGATGCCACGGCCCGCACGGGCATGTGACGATCGGGGCATGTCCGCCGCCACCACCCGAGCCCCCGGCGCCCGCCCCGCAGACCCCGAGGAGCCGCCGCCCCGCAAGCTGTACCGCAGCGCCGACGGGCGGTTCCTGGGCGGTGTCGCGCGCGGCCTGGCCGGGCACATCGGCCTGCCCGTCCTGTGGGTGCGGTTCTTCTTCGTCGGCCTGTTCTTCGCGGACGGTTTTGGCGCGGTGCTCTACGCCGTGTTCTGGATCGTCGTCCCGCTCGGGGTCGGCGGCGTCGAGGCGCCGCGCCCCGTCTTCGAGACCGGCCCGGACGGCCGCCGGCGGTTCCGCAAACCCGACCGGGGCCAGACCTTCGCGCTGATCGCGCTGATCATCGGCGGCATGATCTTCGTCGGCAACGTCGACATGAGCAGCGGCGCCAACCGCTACGTCTGGCCCGCCCTGCTGATCGGCGGCGGCTCCGTGCTGGTGTGGCGGCAGGCCGACAACGCCCGCCGCGCCCGCTGGATGGAGGTCGGCCGCCGCCGCCGGGTCCTGCACCTGGCCCGGGGGCTCGCCGGGGTCGCCCTGGTCGGCGTGGGCCTGGCCGTCTTCGTCGTCGTACGCGGCTCCGCCGCCCAGCTCGGCAACGTCCTGACCGCCGCGATCGCCGTGCTCACCGGCATCGCCCTGCTCGCGGGCCCCTATCTGATCCGGATGACCCAGGACCTCTCCGAGGAACGCCTGATGCGCATCCGGGCCCAGGAACGCGCCGAGGTCGCCGCCCACGTGCACGACTCGGTGCTGCACACCCTCACCCTGATCCAGCGCCGCGCGGAGGACGCCGGAGAGGTCCGCAGGCTCGCCCGCGCCCAGGAACGCGAGCTGCGCAACTGGCTGTACAACCCCGAGGGCACCGGCAAGGACGAGGACGACGAGCCCGAGACCCTCGCCGAGGCGGTCAAACGCGCCGCCGCCGAGGTCGAGGACAAGCACGGCGTACCGCTGGAGGTCGTCGTGGTCGGCGACTGCCCGCTGGACGAGAAGCTGGCCGCACAGATGCAGGCCGCGCGCGAGGCCATGGTCAATGCCGCCAAGTACGGTGGCGAGGGCGGCGCCGTACAGGTCTACGCGGAGGTCGAGGGCCGCACGGTCTTCGTCTCGGTCCGCGACCGGGGTCCGGGCTTCGACCTGGATTCCGTACCGGGGGACAGAATGGGCGTACGAGAATCAATCATCGGCCGGATGCAGCGCAACGGCGGTACGGCAAGGCTGCGTCCGGTGCCCGGCGGGGGCACGGAGGTCGAGCTGGAGATGGAGAGGGCGAACGATGATCAGGACCACTGAGGGGGCGGCCGGGGGCGCGGAGCGCCGGGTACGGGTCGTGCTCGTCGACGACCACCGGATGTTCCGCACCGGAGTCCAGGCCGAGATCGGCCGCACCGAGGAGACCGGCGTCGAGGTGGTCGGCGAGGCCGCCGACGTCGACCAGGCGGTCACCGTCATCACGGCGACCCGCCCCGAGGTCGTCCTCCTCGACGTCCACCTCCCGGGCGGCGGCGGCGTCGAGGTACTGCGCCGCTGCTCCTCGCTGATGGGGGCCGTCGACAATCCGGTGCGGTTCCTGGCGCTGTCCGTGTCGGACGCCGCCGAGGACGTGATCGGCGTCATCCGGGGAGGTGCCCGCGGCTATGTCACCAAGACCATCACCGGCACCGACCTGGTCGACTCGGTCTTCCGCGTCCAGGACGGCGACGCGGTGTTCTCGCCCCGGCTGGCCGGCTTCGTCCTCGACGCCTTCGCCTCCACGGACGCGCCGCCGGTCGACGAGGACCTGGACCGCCTCACCCAGCGCGAGCGCGAGGTGCTGCGGCTGATCGCCCGCGGCTACGCCTACAAGGAGATCGCCAAGCAGCTGTTCATCTCGGTGAAGACGGTCGAGTCGCACGTCTCGGCCGTGCTGCGCAAGCTCCAGCTCTCCAACCGGCACGAGCTGACCCGGTGGGCGACGGCCCGGCGGCTGGTCTGAGCCGCCGGGCCGCACGGGGCCCCGGGTCCCCGGCCCCTCACGCCGGGTCGAGCGAGATGTTCAGCTTCTCGCCGATCCGGGCGAAGCCGATGCCCGCGTAGATCCGCTCCACGGCCTCGTCGGCCGGTTCCAGCCACACCACCCGGCAGCCGCGCTCGAAGGCGGTGGCCGTCAGATGGGCGGAGAGCGCGGCGCCGATGCCCCGGCGGCGGTAGGCGTCGGCGACGGCCAGCCCGGCCAGTTCGGTGAGGCCGTCGACGGGTACGGAGCAGCCGCCCGCGGCCACCGGTACGCCGTCGAGCGTGGCGAGGGCCGCGACCCCGCCGCCCTCGGCCGCCGTGCGCAGCCACCGCGCCGTGCCGTCCTCGGGCTCGCCGGCGCCGCCGTAGCCGTGGTGCTGGACGAGGGCGGCGGCGGCGAACTCGGCGTCGGTGGCCGGTTCGCCGACCACGAGGTCCGTCACCGGTTTCGGCGCCAGCAGCCCGTCCGGGGCGCAGGCCATGATCGGGGCCCGGTTCTCGACGGTGAACCCGGCGGCCAGCAGCGCGGGTTCGACCGCGGGCGCCGAACCGGGCAGGAACTCCAGCCGGGGCAGCCGGTCGTGCGCCCGGAACGCGGCGACCAGCGCGCCGATGTCCTCGGCGGTCGGCTCCGCGTCCTGGTCGGGTATGGCGTAATTGGCGTACTTGAGGGACCAGTCGGGGTTGTACCGCACGGTGAACGGCCCGACCCGGAGATGGTCCGGGGAACGCTGGGCGAGCGTGCGGGCGTGGGTCTGGACCTCGGCGTCCATGGGCATGTCGGGTTGTCCTCGGGCCGGTTGCTCGACGGAGGGCCGCCGCGACGGCGGACGGCCCGGACCGGCGTCGGGAGCCTATGCCACCCGGGTGGCTCCCGCGAAGGGCATCTGGTCGATCGGGGCGACCCGGACCGGTGCGCCGGGGCGCGGGGCGTGGATCATCTGCCCGTTGCCGATGTAGAGCCCGACGTGGCTGATGCCGGAGAAGAAGAACACCAGGTCCCCGGGGGCGAGTTCGGACCGGCTCACCCGCCGTCCGGCATTGATCTGGGTGTACGTGGTCCGGGGCAGCGAGACCCCGGCGGAGCGCCAGGCGGCCTGGGTGAGCCCGGAGCAGTCGAAGGAGGAGGGGCCGGTGGCGCCCCACACGTACGGCTTGCCGAGCGCCCCGTACGCGAAGGCGACGGCCGCGGCGGCGCGCCCGCTGGGTGCCTGGACGGAGCCGCGCGGCAGGGAGCGGGACGCGCGGGCGGCCGAGCCCTGATCCGTGTTCTCGTACGAGGTGCGCTCGGCCGGGGTCAGCCGGTCGAGGAGACGGCGGGCCTCGGTCAGGCGGGTCGTGATCGCCGCCTTGCTCTTCCTCAGCTCCGTCCGGCGGGCGGTCAGGTCGGCGAGCTGCCCCTTGGCCTGGGCGCGCAGCGTGGCGATCCGGGCGACCTGCTGCCGGACCCGGTCGAGCGCGACGGACTGGCGGTCCGCGACCCGGTCCAGGTACGAGGCCCGCTCCAGGTACTGGTCGGGGTCGGAGGAGAGCGCCAGCTGCACGGAGGGGCCGAGGCCGCTGGTGCGGTACTGCGCGGCGGCGAAGGACCCCAGCTCCTGGCGGGAGGCGTTGAGGCGCTCGGTGCGGCGGGCGGCCTCGTCGCGCAGCGCGTCCAGGGCATGCTCCGCGGCGGCGGCCTTCTCCTTCGCCCCGTTGTACCGCTCGGTGGCGATCTCCGCCTGGTGGTAGAGCCGGTCCACCTCGGACTTGACCTGGGCGGGGGTGCGTCGCGGTTCGGCGTGGGCCGCGGAGCCGGGCAGCGCGGCGGCGGTGGCGGCGCCGGTGAGGGCGAGGGTCGCCGCGGTGCGGGCAGCAGGGCCGGTGTACAGGCGCTGCTTGGGTTTTCGATGCGCTGCCACGGGGGCGTGCGTCCTTCCTGACGACTGCCCGACGGGAGTTGCCGACGGGCCCGCCGGTACGTTCGGCGGAGTGGCCGGTCTCCGTTGACGTCGGTCGCCCGGTCCGTCAGTGACGCTAGACCCGGGACACGGGCCGGAGTCGTAATGACGCTTATTGCTCGGTTTTGGCGTGGCAACGCCGACGATTGATCGGGAAAATTACGTCAGAGTGCCGCAATTGGTACAGGTGCGAGTGAAGTGGCACGAGGGCATGTTTGCCCCGTGAAGGTGGACCTGCCTGCCGGGGGGTGATATGGCCACGGCTAGGCTGCGGCCTCATGGACGTACTCATACATGTCTTCGTCGCCCTGCACATCGTCGGCATCGCCTCCCTGCTGGGCGGATTCCTGACCCAGATGAAGTCGATGGGCGCGGGCACGGCCCGGTTCGTCCCGGCGATGCTGCACGGTGCGCTGACCATGCTGGTCACCGGTGTCGCGCTGGTCGGGATGAACGAGGCCGACGGCGGTCACGTGAACAACATCAAGATCGGCGTGAAGCTGCTGGTCCTGATCGTGGTCCTGGCGCTCGTCTACATCAAGCGGGACGAGGAGAAGGTCGACAAGGGCGCCTTCGCGGCGGTCGGCGGGCTGACGCTCGTCAACATCTTCATCGCCACGCTCTGGACCTGATGCCGTTCCCGGCTGCCGGACGGGTCCGGCAGCCGGTACGCGGTACGCGGTCCGCGCGTGCCCGCCGCCGGCTACGCGGGGCGCACGCTGCCGTAGATCGGCATGTAGTAGATCGACTCCTCGCGCACGTTCGCCCCGGGCTTCGGCGCGTGGATCATCATCCCGTCGCCCTTGTAGATGCCGACGTGGCTGATGTCGTCGTAGAAGAAGACCAGGTCACCGGGGCGCAGGTCCGCCGTGGCGACCCGGGTGCCGATCTTGACCTGGTCCCAGGTGGTGCGCGGGATGTCGACGCCCGCGGCCTTCCAGGCGGCCTGGGTCAGCCCGGAGCAGTCGTACGAGGCCGGGCCCGTCGCGCCCCACACGTACGGCTTGCCTATCTGGGCCCGGGCGAAGGCGAGGACCTGCTCGGCCTTGGTCCCGGTGCTGGTGCCGCCGTCCGTGCCGGTACCGGTGCCGGTTCCCGCGTCCGTTCCCGTACCCGTACCGCCGGATTTCTTCGCGTCCCGCGCGGCGGCCTGCTGCTTCGCCAGCTCCTCGGCCTTGCGCCGGGCCTCCGCCTCTTTCTTCCGCTCGATCTCCGCGAGCCGCGCCTTCTCCTCGGCGGTCAGCTTCGAGAGCAGCGTGCGCGCCTCGGACAGCTTCGTCCGCACGTCCTGCTTGCTGGTGCGCAGCGACGCCTGGGCCGTCGTCAGCGTCTCCAGGCTCCGTACCGCCTCGGACCGCTTCTTCGCGGTCCTCTCCTGCTGGACGCGGAAGTCCGTGACCGCCTTCTGCTGGCGGCTGGTCATCCGCTCCATGAGCTGGCTCTGGTCGAAGTACGACTGCGGGTCGTCGGCCAGGAAGAACGTGGCGGTCGGCGCGACGGAGCCGTTGCGGTACTGCGCGGCCGCGAAGGCGCCCAGCGTCCTGCGGGCGTCGTTGAGCCTGTCGGCCCGCTCGGCGACGTCCTCCAGCAGGCCCTCGACCTCGGCCCGCTGGGCGGCGGTCGCCTCCTTCGCCCGGTTGTACCGCTGGGTCGCGGTGCCCGCCTGCCGGTAGAGATCGTCGACCTTCTTCTGTACGTCCTCGACGCTCGGCCTCGGGTCGGGCGCGGCCACCGCGCTCTGCGTGGAGAGCAGTGTCACGGACGCCAGGGCCGCGGTGGTGAGCCCGACGGCCGGTGCGGTGGAGCGCACCCGGGTACGGGGCTTGCGGTGCGATGCCAAGACGGCATCTCCTTCCGTGGACCGCCTACCGGGTTAGCTGTCGGGTTCGGGCGAACGGAAGGCGCCCTACGGTCCAGATGTGGGGGAAGGACCGATTCACCCCGGTACTGCGTCCGGGTCCCCGGCTCCGGACTCCCGCGAAGGCAGCCCGGATTCGGCGCGGGCGCCCGCTCGGCGTGGTTCGCCGCAAGGGGGTCGGGCCGCCCGGTCGAGCACGCTAGCCAACCCGTGGTGCCGCTGGGAAGGTTGATGTTCGAAATGCCCGATACATTTTCGTGACCTGCGCGAAGGCGGCAAAGGCGCTCACCCACCGTGGACCGCCGCTCCCGCTCCGTACCGTCCCGGCGAACGCCCACCGGGGGACAGGGGGCAGCCCGTAGACTCGACAAGCGATGAGCAGCCTCTTTGACGACAGTTTCCTGGCCGGCCTCCAGCACTCGGAGGAACAGCCCCCGCCGCCCCCCGAGGACGCCGCACCCGAGGAGGTGCCGGAGGGTCTGTTCGAGGGCGTGTTCGACGGCCCGCCGCCCAGGGACGCCTACTACCGCGACGGCGCCCCCCGCCCCGTCATCGACCCCGCGGCGCTCCTCGACGGGCTCAACACCGAGCAGCGCGCCGCCGTCGTCCACGCGGGCTCCCCGCTGCTCATCGTCGCCGGGGCCGGCTCGGGCAAGACCCGGGTGCTGACCCACCGGATCGCCCACCTCCTCGCCGAGCGCGGGGTGCACCCCGGTCAGATCCTGGCGATCACTTTCACCAACAAGGCCGCGGGCGAGATGAAGGAGCGCGTCGAGCAGCTCGTCGGACCGCGCGCCAACGCCATGTGGGTCATGACCTTCCACAGCGCGTGCGTACGCATCCTGCGCCGCGAGTCCAAGCGGCTCGGCTTCACCTCGTCGTTCTCGATCTACGACGCGGCCGACTCCAAGCGGCTGATGGCCCTGGTCTGCCGCGACCTCGACCTCGACCCGAAGCGCTTCCCGCCGAAGTCGTTCACGGCCAAGGTCTCCAACCTGAAGAACGAGCTGATCGACGAGGAGACCTTCGCCGGCCAGGCCGCCGACGGCTTCGAGAAGACCCTCGCCCAGGCGTACGCGATGTACCAGTCCCGGCTGCGCGAGGCCAACGCGCTGGACTTCGACGACATCATCATGACGACGGTCCACCTGCTCCAGGCGTTCCCCGACGTCGCCGAGCACTACCGCCGCCGCTTCCGGCACGTCCTGGTCGACGAGTACCAGGACACCAACCACGCCCAGTACACCCTGGTGCGCGAGCTGGTCGGCCCGGCGGGCGAGGGCGACGCCCCGGCCGAGCTGTGCGTCGTCGGTGACGCGGACCAGTCGATCTACGCCTTCCGCGGCGCGACCATCCGCAACATCCTCCAGTTCGAGGAGGACTACCCCGACGCGACGACGATCCTCCTGGAGCAGAACTACCGCTCCACCCAGACGATCCTCTCCGCCGCCAACGCCGTCATCGAACGCAACGAGAGCCGCCGGCCCAAGAACCTCTGGACGAACGCCGGCACCGGCACCCGGATCACCGGCTACGTCGCCGACACCGAGCACGACGAGGCGCAGTTCGTCGCCGACGAGATCGACCGGCTGACCGACGCGGGCGACGCCAAGGCCGGTGACGTGGCGGTCTTCTACCGCACCAACGCGCAGTCCCGCGTCTTCGAGGAGATCTTCATCCGCGTCGGCCTGCCCTACAAGGTCGTCGGCGGTGTGCGCTTCTACGAGCGCAAGGAGGTCCGGGACATCCTGGCCTACCTGCGCGTCCTCGCCAACCCCGAGGACACCGTCCCGCTGCGCCGCATCCTCAACGTGCCCAAGCGCGGCATCGGCGAGCGCGCCGAGGCGATGATCGACGCGCTCTCCCTGCGCGAGAGGATCACCTTCCCGCAGGCGCTGCGCCGGGTCGACGAGGCGTACGGGATGGCCGCCCGCTCGGCCAACGCCGTCAAGCGGTTCAACACGCTGATGGAGGAGCTGCGCACGATCGTCGAGTCGGGCGCGGGCCCCGCCGTGGTCCTGGAAGCGGTCCTGGAGCGCACGGGTTACCTCGCCGAACTCCAGGCGTCCACCGACCCCCAGGACGAGACCCGGATCGAGAACCTCCAGGAACTCGCCGCGGTCGCCCTCGAATTCGAGCAGGAGCGGGGCGAGGCGGGCGAGGAGGGCGCCGGTACGCTCGCCGACTTCCTGGAGAAGGTCGCGCTCGTCGCCGACTCCGACCAGATCCCCGACGAGGACGAGGACGGCTCCGGCGTCATCACGCTGATGACCCTGCACACCGCGAAGGGCCTCGAATTCCCGGTCGTCTTCCTGACCGGCATGGAGGACGGCGTCTTCCCGCACATGCGGGCGCTGGGGCAGACGAAGGAGCTGGAGGAGGAGCGGCGGCTCGCCTACGTGGGCATCACCCGGGCCCGTGAGCGGCTCTACCTGACCCGGGCGGCTATGCGCAGCGCGTGGGGCCAGCCCTCGTACAACCCGCCGTCGCGCTTCCTGGAGGAGATCCCGGAGCAGCACCTGGAGTGGAAGCGGAAGGGCCCGATGGCGGCCTCGGCGGGCCCGACCTCGGGGATCACGTCCTCGCTGTCCTCCTCCCGCGCGCGCTCCGGACCCTCGGGCTTCGCGACCCGGCGGACCTCGGACAAGCCGACCATCGCGCTGGCGGTCGGGGACCGGGTCACGCACGACCAGTTCGGGCTGGGCACGGTGACGGCGGTCGAGGGCGTCGGCGACCAGGCGAAGGCCACGGTCGACTTCGGCGACGAGCGGCCGAAGAAGCTGCTGCTGCGTTACGCGCCGGTCGAGAAGCTGTAGTCGGGAAGGCGCAGGCGGAAAGCGCGGAGGGGGCCCGAGCGGATGTGCTCGGGCC
>NZ_JBHJQP010000062.1:0-39996 GCF_042262625.1 Streptomyces sp. NPDC056347
CTCGGAATACCCGTTAAACGGGGGTTTTGTGGGCTGGTATTTGTTTTTAAGTGACCGGGCCCGCTCCGTCCCCGGGGGACGGGGTGGGGCCGTCCGGCGGGGTTACCAGACGTGCGGCGCCGACTGCAGGGCCGTGGCGACGCACGGCACCGTGGCCGACGTCGGGGACGACGCCACGATCTGCAGGGACCAGTTGGTGCCGCTCGGGGGCGCGGACAGCACCTTGGAGTCCGTGCTGTCACCCGCCGCCAGGGTGCCGGAGGTGAGCTTCAGCGGGCCCAGGGTGATCGGGTTGCCGCCGCTCATGCCGGGGTTGGTCTTGCCGGAGAACTGCACCTCGCTGGTGACGCCGCCCGAGGTCCTGGTGAGCTTGAGCGTCGTCGTGATGCTGTTCGGGTCGGCGGTGGTGCCCGCCGGCATGGTGATCGCGCTGGACGTGATCTTGATGGTCTTGGCCGTACCCGAGTCGGCGGCGGTCAGGGTGGCCTGCCCCTTGCCCCAGGTGCCGCAGTCGTACGTGGCGGTCACGGCGAGCGGGGCGACCGCGTGGGCGGCCGGGGCCAGGGCGAGCGCGCCGGCCACCGCACAGGCCGCGGCCAGGACGAGTGGTACGCGTCTTCGGTTCGACGACATGACGGGAGAACCCCTTCCGGTTCTGAATTCCGCGGATTCGCCGAAGACTCACCGAAGCGGATCGGACCGCTCTTCCTCCGGCCTCTCCGCTTCGGATCAATCTTCATTTGTATCCGCATATCTGTGCGCCGGGCCCGGCATTTTGATGCAGTGAAACGGCGGCCTTCACAGAAGTCAATAGATGGCGACAGAGGCACTTGAAATTCCCGTGGAAATGCTTTTCGGGCATTTCAGATGGGGCCGAACGGCCGGCCGAAGGATCAACCGGTTCTCTCTTGACTTCTGTGCACCCGGCCCCCTCAATGTGCGCAATCAACGGGCCATCCGGCCATGGAGGGGTGTCTGGTGATACGACGACGAAGACCCGGCGCGACCGGTCTGCTCGCTGCCTGCTTCGCACTGACGCTGGGCTGCGCCGGGGCGAGCGCCCAGGCCGTCCCCCTCGCGGACGGGCCCGCCGCGGCCGCCACGATCACCCCGACCGTCCACTGCGTCCTGCCCGCGGGCCAGGGCGAGGCGACCGGGCCGCAGGACATGACCGTCGAGCTGTCGCCCGCGGTCGTCGCGCCCGGCGGCAAGGTGCACGCGAAGGTCACCCTCGGCCCGTCCCCCGCCACCAGCGGCCTCCCGCTGAACGACGTGCCGACCATCCCCAGCATCGACCTCGCCCTGTCCGGCGGGGCGGGCGGAACGGTCACGGTGCGGGGCCCCGAGATCACCATGGACATCCCCGCCGGGGTACCCATCGAGATCCCGCCGTACGAGGGCGACTTCCTGGTGCCCGCGAACGCCTCCGGGGAGGTCTCGTTCGCCGCCGCCCGCACCCTGACCCAGACCAAGGTGCTCGGCTCGGTCTTCGCGACGCCGTGCGACGTCGTCGACGGCGGCGCGGGCCTCGCCTCCGTCACCGTGGAGGGCACCGGCTCCACCCCCGCCACCCTGACCGCGCCCACCGGCCCCGTACGCCCCAGCACCGCGGTGGAGCTGGGCGGTTCGGGCTGGACGCCCGGCGGCACCCCGGTCCCCTCGCTCTGCGCGGCGGGCGGGGGCGGCTGCGACCCGCTGAAGTTCAAGGCCGGCGACCTCGGCATCGGCGACGACGGCACCCTGCACGGCACGGCCACCCTCGCGGAGTCCGGCGCGGTGCCGGACGGCACCTACGAGGTGAAGGTCAACGACGGCACGAAGGAGGCGACCGCCCCCCTCACCGTCAAGGCCGTCGCGGCCGGCGAGAGGGAGATCTCCCTCTCGCGAAGCCGCGGCCCGGTCGGCAGCGTGATCACCGTCAGCGGCAGGAACTACAACCCGGACCGCTGGATCAACGTCATCGGCCTCGACGCGAGCGGCACCGGCCTCGACGACAGCGCGGTCTACGCCAAGAGCGCACCGGACGGCACCTTCTCCGTCGAGTTCACGGTGATCTCCGACGCCGTCGTCGCCGTCCAGGCCGATGAGGGCAACGACCCGGCGACCGTGCGCACCGCCCCGTTCACCGTCTCGGACGACGGCGGCGGGGACGGCTCCGGCGCCGACCAGAAGCTGAACACCACGGTCCGGGCCGGGACCCTGTCCATGGTCCAGGACGGCGACACGGTCGACTTCGGCACGACCGTCCTGGGCACCGGCAGCGGTGTGCAGCGCTCCCGGCTCAACCGGGTCGAGGTGGAGGACGCCCGCGGCGTCGACAGCGGCTGGTCCCTGACCGCCACCCTCACCGCCTTCACCGCCGGCGGCGGGTCCTCCGTCCCGGCCGGCGCCGTCCGGTGGACCCCGCGCTGCACCGCCCAGCAGGGCAGCGTGGGCGTACCGGTGGCCGGTTCGCCCACCGCGCTCGGCAGCACGGCGGCGAGCCTGTGCCGGATGGACCCGGACGGCAGCCGCCCGTTCACCGGCGGCCGGTTCGACGCCGACGCCGATCTCACCCTCACCGTCCCCCCGACCACCCGGCCCGGAGATTACAGCGCCACCCTCACCCTCACCCTTCTCTGATCCCCCGAGAAAAGGGATCCGGAACGAAAAGAAATTCCCGGAGGCGCCCGCCCGCTCCGTATCGCATCGGAGCGGGCGGGCGCCTCCGTCCCGAATTCAGGAATTTCCCTGGAGGAGTTGTATGTCCGTGCGACAGTCCGTGCGACCTCTGAGAAGAGAACAGGGGCCGGGCGCCGCGCTGCGCCGCGCCGTGGCCCTCACCGCCGGGGCCGTACTCGTCTGGACCGGGGGCACCGTCGCCCTCGCGCCCGCCGCCGCGGCCGGCACCGTCACCCCGACCGTCCACTGCTCCCTGCCCGCCGGCCAGGGACAGGCGACCGGGCCGCAGCAGATGAGCGTCGACCTCTCGCCCTCGATCGTCGACCCGGGCGGCAAGGTGCACGCCAAGGTCACCCTCGGCCCGTCACCCGCCACCAGCGGCCTCAGCCTGAACGACGTGCCGACCACCCCCAGCATCGACCTCGCCATGTCCGGCGGCGCCACCGGCACGGTCACCGTCACCGGCCCCCAGATCAACCTGAACATCCCGTCCGGCAAACCCATCGAGATCCCGCCGTACGAGGGCGACTTCCTGATCCCCGCCGCCGCGAGCGGCCCGATCTCCTTCACCCCGGTCCGCAACCTGACCCGTACGAAGGTGCTCGGCTCCACCTACGAGACCCCCTGCGACGTGGTGAGCGGCGGCGGTTCCGTCGGCACCGTCACCGCCGAGGGCACCGCGGGCCACCCGGCCACCCTGAACGCGCCCGCCGGCGCCGTACGGCCGTCCACCGCCGTCGCCCTCAGCGGCAGCCTGTGGACCGCGGGGGCCACCCCCGTGCCCTCGCTCTGCGCGGCGGACGGCGGCGGCTGCGACCCCGGCAAGTTCGCCTCCAGCACGCTCGCCATCAGCGCCTCGGGGGAGCTGAGCGGAGCTGCCGTGCTGGCCGCCGCGGGGACCGTCCCGGACGGCTCGTACCTGGTCAAGGTCGGCGACGGTACGAAGGAGGCGACCGCGCCACTGACGGTCAGGGCCTTCGCCCCCACCGGCCCCCGGTCCATCGCGCTCTCCCGCGCCGCCGCCCCGCTCGGCAGCGTCGTCACGGTCACCGGCGGCAACTACTTCCAGGACCGGTGGATCAACACCGTGGGCCTGGACGCGAACGGGGCCACCCTCGACGACACCGCCGTCTACACGAAGAGCACCGCCGACGGCACGTTCAGCGCCGAGTTCACCGTCTCCGACCCGGCCATCGCCGCGATCCAGGTCGACGAGGGCAACGATCCGGCCACCGTACTGACCACGCCGTTCACCGTGACCGACGCCTCCGCGACGCTCTCCGCGGGCGCGGCGAAGGTCAAACCCGGCGGGACGATCGCCGTCTCCGGCGGCGACTGGCCCAGCGGCACCACCCCCGCCGCCGCGCTCTGCGGCGCCGACGGCGGCACCTGCGACAGCGCCCGGATCACCGGCTCCACGCTCCGGATCGGTGCCGACGGCACACTCTCCGGCACGGTCACCGTCGCCGGCTCCACCCCGCGCAACGACTACGCGCTCCAGGTCACCGCCGGGGGAACGCAGGTGCTCACCCCGCTCACCGTCGCCCCGTCCTTCATCGTGCTGACCCCCTCGGCCGGACCCCGGGGCACCTCGGTCACCGTGATCGGACAGGGCTTCGCGAAGGTGGCGACCGTCTCCGTCGTCGGGCTGCGGGCCGACGGATCGCAGACCTCCGACCCGGTGCGCACCAAGGTGGTCGGGCTGGACGGGGCCTTCTCGCAGACCTTCAAGGTGAACGCGGCCGACACCGTCGCCCTCCGGGTCCGCGAGGTGCTCGTCAACCCGCGCACCGAGACGGCGGCGTTCACCGTCCAGGACGGGACCGTGCCCGCCGGACCGGCCTTCGCCCTCTCACCGCCCGAGGGCCCGGCCGGCACGACGGTCCAGGTGACCGGCCGCGGCTTCGCCCCGGTCGCCACCGTATCGGTGACCGGCCGCACCGCCGACGGGAAACAGACCTCCGACGGCTACGTCACCCGGATCGTCGGACTCGACGGCACCTTCGCCCTCGACTTCACCGTCCGCGACCCGGCGACCCGGTCGATCCGGGCCTGCGAGGTGCTCGTCAACGGGAAAATTGTGCAGCAGTCCTTCACCGTGACCTGAGGGCCTTTCAGGTACGGCGGGAGAACCACCGCGAAGGCGTCGGCCGACCTGGACGCGCGTAGATCGCGCGGAGGCGGTCGGCGCCCCGCTGACCGGCGCTTATACGGGTTCAAGCCAACCTCGTTCCGGACAGCGCCCGGATTCTGGACGAGCTCTTCCGCTGAGCGGACTCGCTCGCTACTGTCCCCCGAATAAACGCCCCGTGGCAGAGCCGCCCCGGGGCGCAGCCGGTGCCTGGCCAGGCGGGCGGCCTCTCCGTGCGTCGCCGCTGGGACCGGCGGCTCACATTCCGTGGGGACCAGCCGCCGCCGCTCACCCAAAGAGGAGAGGGCGTCGTGACCGCGGAGACCTCCCAGACGCTCGACCGGGGCCTCAGGGTCCTGAAACTGCTTGCCGACACCGACCACGGTCTGACCGTCACCGAGCTGTCCAACAGACTCGGTGTCAACCGGACCGTGGTCTACCGTCTGCTCGCCACGCTGGAACAACACGCCCTGGTACGCCGTGACCTGGGCGGCCGGGCCAGGGTCGGGCTGGGGGTGCTGAGGCTGGGACGCCAGGTGCATCCACTGGTCCGGGAGGCCGCGCTGCCCGCGCTGCGCTCGCTGGCCGAGGACATCGGGGCCACCGCCCACCTCACCCTGGTCGACGGTAGCGACGCGCTGGCCGTGGCGGTCGTGGAGCCGACCTGGACGGACTACCACGTGGCCTACCGGGCGGGTTTCCGCCATCCGCTGGACCGGGGCGCCGCGGGCCGGGCGATCCTCGCCGCCCGCCAGAAGCCGGTCGGCGAGACCGCCTTCACCCTGACCCACGGTGAGCTGGAGACCGGGGCGAGCGGGGCCGCCGCCGCGCTGATGGGCGTGACCGGGGTCGAGGGCAGCGTGGGCGTGGTGATGCTCGCGGACTCGGTGCCCGAGCGGGTCGGCCCCCGCGTGGTGGACGCCGCCCGAGAGGTCGCCGAGGCGCTGCGGTAGGCGCCCGGGGCCGGGTCCGGGTCGCGGTGGATGTACGGCCGGGTCCGGGGTCCTATGGGTGTACGGCCGGGTCCGGGGCGCGGTGGATGTACGGCCGGGTCCGGGGTCCTATGGGTGTTCGGCCGGTCCGGGGCGCGGTGGATGTACGGCCGGGTCCGGGGTCCTATGGGTGTTCGGCCGGGTCCGGGACGCCGTGGACGTACGGCCGGTCCCGGGACCCGCGGGTGTGCGGGCCGGCCCCGGGTGTCCGGCCGCACGGCCGGGCGGCACGATGCCCGGGTCGTGACGGGGGCCGGTTAGATTGGGCGGGTGCTCACTCGTCTCTCTCGCCCCCGTGCCCTCGCCCTGTGCGCCGTGCCCGTCCTCGCCCTGTTCGGGGTGGCCGCCTTCGCGCCGCTGCCCTTCACCCTGGCGCAGCCCGGTACGACGGCGAACGTGCTCGGGACCGACCACGGCAAGCCCGTGATCAGCATCGAGGGTGCGCCGACCCGCCCCACCAGGGGCGAGCTGCGGATGACGACGATCGTCGCGACCGGCCCCGATGCCGACGTCGGCATCGGTGACGTGGTCGACAGCTGGTTCCGTACGGACCGGGCGGTGCTGCCCCGTGACTCCGTCTACCCGACCGGCGGTTCCGTGAAGGAGATCGAGAAGCACAACCTCGACGACATGGTGAAGTCGCAGGACGACGCGGTCGAGGCCGCCCTCGGCTACCTGGGGAAGAAGCCCGGTTCGGTCGACGTCACCCTCCACCTCGCCGATGTGGGCGGCCCCAGCGCCGGGCTGTTCTTCGCGCTCGGCATCGTCGACAAGCTCGACGGCGACGGCCACGGCGGCGACCTCACCGGCGGCCGCGCCGTCGCGGGCACCGGCACGATCCAGCCGGACGGCAAGGTCGGCGCGGTCGGCGGCGTCTCGCTGAAGACCCAGGCCGCGCGCCGCGACGGGGCGACCGTCTTCCTCGTCCCGAAGGCCGAGTGCCGGGAGGCGAAGGCCGAGCTCCCGAAGGGCCTGCGTCTGATCCCGGTCACCACCCTGAAGGACGCCGTCGGCGCGCTCCGCACCCTCAACCAGAACGGGAAGCCTCCGAGCTGCTGACCTTCCTGGACGCCGGTACGCCCCCGGCCCCGTCCATGGCGCGCCACGCCGGGAACACCAGGGGGCCCAGGGTCGCCAGCAGGTAGACCCCGCCCATCGCCAGCAGCGCGCCGTCGGCGCCCGCGCTCCCGACCAGCAGCCCGGCCGCGAGCCCGCCCACCGGCATGGCCAGTTCGCCGCCCGCGGTGAGGACCCCGGAGACCCGGCTGCGCAGCTCGTCGGGGACGGCCGTGTAGATCACCGTCGTCAGGATCGGGTTCAGCATTCCGCCCGCGATGCCGCTCAGCGCCATGGTCACGGCCAGCGGCAGCGTCGTCCCGGTCAGTGCCGCGACCACGTACCGGGGCGGCCCGCACAGCAGCAGGCACACCGTGAACACGGCCCGCCGGGAGAAGCGGTGCCCGACCGCCCCGTAGAGCAGCGCGCCGGTCAGCCCGCCCGCGCCGAACAGCGCGGCGAGCAGCCCGATGGCGGTGGGACCGCCGAGCTCGGCGGAGGCGTGCACCGGCAGCAGGACGGCGTTCCAGCCCTGGTCGGTGCCGTTGATGAACAGGACCGTCACCACCACCGCGAGCAGCAGCCGATGCCCCGCCAGATAGGCGAACCCCTCACGGAGTTCGGTGCGGTACGCGCGCAGCGAGACAGGTGCCGCTGCCCGGCGCGGCTCGGCCGCCGCCAGGCCCCGCAGACCCGCCGCGACGAGCAGCGCCGAGGCCAGGAACGTCGCCGCGTCCAGCAGCAGCACGGACTCCGCGCCGACCACCGCGATCAGCACACCGGCCAGCGCCGCTCCCACCATCCTGGCGCCGCGTGACACGGCGTCGAAGAGGCTGGCGGCGCGGGCGAGGGTGATCCCGGCGTGCGCGGCGAGATCCGGCACCAGCACGTAGCGGGCGGTGCTGCCGGGCGTGTGCAGCAGCCCGCCGACCGCCATCAGCGCGCACAGCGCCCAGAAGGCGAGGGCGTCGGCGCGGTGCAGCAGCGGAACGGCGGCCACGGCGAGGCCGCACACCAGGTCGGAGCCGACGGAGACCCGGCGCCGCCCGATCCGGTCGATGACCGGCCCGCCGATCAGGGCGGCGACCACGATCGGCAGGGTCGCGCAGAAGGCGACCACCCCGGCCCGGGCGGCGCTCCCGGTGGTCTCCAGGACGAACCAGGGCACCCCGATCGCGGTGAGCGACGTGCCCGCCGTGGATATGGAGTTGGCGGTCAGTACGGCGACGAGCGGAACACGGCCGCGGCGGACCGGGACGTTCACGCCGCGGTGCTCGTGGTGAGCGGGCGGACGGGGGGACGGGGCAGGATGCGCAGGCCCAGCTCGACGAGGGCCCAGCCCAGCCGGGTGCGCAGCCCGGGACGCGGGGTCACGAAGGGGAACTCCGGTGCGTGGAGCGGGGGTTCGGCGATGCGCAGGCGGTGCAGCAGCAGGTGCGTGTCGGAGTGCATGGCGGGGTCCTCACGGTCGGGCGGCGTCGGTTCGTACGGCTCCCGTTGGCACTGCTCCGGCTCACGCGGGAACCGGCTCGTGCGGGAACCGGTTCGCGCGGCGTCGGTTCGTACGGGAACGGGCCCGGGGGGCCTACTCCGCGGGGCGCGGGAAGAGGTGCACATGGCTGCGGACGTTGGCCGCGCCCTCGGTGCCCTCCGGGACCAGGTCCCGGTAGCTCTCGATGAGTTCGTGGACCTTCCCGATCAGTTCCAGGGCGAGGTCCGGGGTGAGGCGCATCTGGAAGTCGCTGATGTCCCAGCCCTCGTTCCATTCCTCGGGCCATTCGCGCATGGTGCCGATCCAGGTGTTCAGCTCCCGGGCGTGGGCGGTGGCGATCTCGTGCATGACGACGCCGACGGCGCCCCGCACCTCGGGGTCCGGGTGCGTCAGGAACCGGCCGCTGTCGAAGACCGTGCCCCGGTGCGCGGCCCGCCACCAGCGCTCGCGGCCCTTGCCGCGTTCCGGGTCGTCCTCGACGAAGCCGTACGCCGCCAGTTGCCGCAGGTGGTAGCTGGTGGCACCGCTGGACTCGCCGAGCCGGGCGGCGAGGGCGGAGGCGGTGGCGGGTCCGAACTCCCGCAGCGCGCCCAGCAGTCGCAGCCGCAGCGGATGGGCCAGCCCGCGCAGCGAGCGGGCGTCGACCTTGTGGAGGTCCGGGGCATCGACGGAGGACTCGGCGGGGGATTCGGCGCCGTCCGGTGTTTCGGGCATGCCGGAACCGTAAGCTTGCAAAGCTTCCTTTGCAAGGGATTCGTTGCAAAGAAAGCTCTGCATCGGATCAGCGCTGCTTGATGAAGCCCTCCTGGATCAGCCAGTCCTTGGCCACCTCGTGCGGGTCCTGGCCGTCCACGTCCACCTTGGCGTTGAGGCTCTGGGCGACCTCGGTGGTCAGTTTCCTGCTGACCGGGTCGAGGAGGGCGGCGATCTGCGGGTACCTGTCGAAGGTCTTGGTGTGGATCACCGGCGCCGCGTTGTAGTTGGGGAAGAAGTGCTTGTCGTCCACGAGCACCTCCAGGTCCATCGCCCGGATCCGGCCGTCCGTGGTGAACACCTCGCCCAGCAGGCAGGAGTCGGACTTGGAGACCTGGGTGTAGACGATCCCGGCGTCCATCTTCTTGATGTTGGAGGCCGGCAGCGACATCCCGTACGCCTTCTGCATGCCGGGCAGCCCGTCGTCGCGGGAGGCGAACTCGTTCTCCACGCAGAGTGTCACCGCCGACGGGTCCTTCTTCGACAGCGCCGCGACGTCGGAGAGGGTCCGCAGGTGGTACTTGGCGTTGTTCCTGCGGCTGATGGCGAGCGCGTAGGTGTTGTTGAGGGTGGACTGGGGGAGCCAGGTCACCCCGTTCCTCCGGTCCGCGTCCCGGACCGCCACCCACTGCCGGTGCGGGTCGGGGATGGGCTTCGCGTGCCCCAGGTAGGTGATCCAGCCGGTGCCGGTGTACTCGTACATCGCGTCGGCGTCGCCCTTGACGATCGCCTCGCGGGCGCTGATCGAGCCGGGCAGGTTCGTCCGGTCCAGGACCTCGGCACCGGCGGCCTTGAAGACCAGGCCGATCATCTGGCCCAGGACGATGTTCTCGCTGAAGTTCTTCGAGGTGACGGTCAGCGAGGCGCCGTGCAGTGGCTCGCCCCGCCCCACCGATCCCGGCACCACGTCGTCGGCCATCGGAGAGCCGCTCTTCAGTCCGCATCCGGAGAGCGCCAGCGCCAGGGCCAGTGCCCCCGCCAGCCCCGTACGCACCTTCCGCGCGTTCCCGGCCATCACCCCACCTCCAGTCCGCGCGGCGTCAGCGCCACCTCGGCCAGCGAGGCCAGCCAGTCCACCAGCAGCGCCAGCACCACCGTCAGTACGGAACCGAGCACCAGCACCGGCATCCGCTGCGTCTGGATGCCCGAGGTGATGAGGTCGCCCAGCCCGCCGCCGCCGACGAACGTGGCCAGGGTCGCCGTGCCCACGTTGAGCACCAGCGCGGTCCGCACCCCGGCCAGGATCAGCGGTACGGCCAGCGGCAGTTCGACCTTGGTGAGCGTGCCCGTCGCCGACATCCCGATGCCGCGCGAGGCCTCGACCAGATTCGGCTCGATCGCCCGGAGCCCGGCCACCGTGTTGGAGAAGACCGGCAGCACCGCGTAGATCACCATGCCGATGATCGCCGTGGTCGGCCCGATGCCCAGCCAGATCACCAGCAGCGCCAGCAGGCCGATCGCCGGGGTCGCCTGTCCGATGTTGGCGATCGCCGTCACCACCGGGGCGCCCTTGCGCAGCCTGCGCCGGGTCAGCGCGATGCCCAGCGGAATGGCGATGACCAGCACCCAGAACGTCGAGATCGCGGTCAGCCGCACATGCTGCCACCAGCGCAGCTGCACGTTCCCGCCGGTGAGCGAGTTCCGCGCGATCGAGTCGAGATGGACGTTGCTGATCCACAGGTACGTGACGACCAGCACGAGCACCAGCACCAGCGGCATCACCAGCAGCTTGCGCCAGGTGAACCGCCGCGGCGGCCCGGCCTGCGGCGGCGCCGGCTCCTCCTCCTCGTCCCGGAACGCATGGCCCTTGACGTCGTGCTCACCGGGCGGGCGGTCCTTGTCGGAGGACGGTACGGGCGGAGCCGAACGGGCCCGCCGGGGGGAGCCGGGATTCAGCGGCGAGCCGGGGGTCATGCGCCCGTACCGCCTTCCAGCTCCGCCGCCGTCTGGTGGCTGCGCAGCTCCTCCAGGTCGTGCTGGTGCTCGATGGCGGCGAGCCGGTCCGCCTCCAGCAGCTCGTGGACGGAGTTCATCAGCGTCTGCATGTCGACGACCCCGATGAACTCGCCGCGCCGCCCGGTCACCGCGACCCGCCCGCCGCTGTCGGTCAGCACCGCCTCCAGTGCGTCGTGCAGCGTCCCGTCACGCGTCACCGTGTCGTGCACCAGCTGCCCGGCCCGGGCCAGCGAACCCCGGGCCCGCATCAGGTCGCCGCGCCGCAGCCACTTGTACGGGCGGTTCCTGCGGTCCAGCATCAGCAGCTCGTTGTGCGGGCCGCTGCGCAGCTTGTTGAAGATCGACTGGAGCGGGTCGTCGACCGTCACCGTCGGGAACTGGGCCATCTCCACGTCCCGGACCCGGGTGAGGTTGAGCCGCTTCAGCGCCGCGCCGGCCCCGACGAAGCCCGAGACGAAGTCGTCCGTCGGGTTGGTGAGGATCGCCTCCGGGGTGTCGAACTGGGCGATGTGCGAACGCTCCCGAAGCACCGCGATCCGGTCGCCCAGCTTGATCGCCTCGTCGAAGTCGTGGGTGACGAAGACGATCGTCTTGTGCAGCTCGTGCTGGAGCCGGATCAGCTCGTCCTGGAGATGGTCGCGGGTGATCGGGTCGACCGCGCCGAACGGCTCGTCCATCAGCAGCACCGGCGGATCGGCGGCCAGCGCCCGTGCCACGCCCACCCGTTGCTGCTGGCCGCCGGAGAGGGCCCGGGGGTAGCGGCCGTGGAACTCGCGCGGATCGAGCCCCACCAGGTCGAGCATCTCCTCGACCCGGTCCTTCACCCGCGACTTGGACCAGCCGACCATCTTCGGTACGAGCGCGATGTTCTCCGCCACCGTCATGTGCGGGAAGAGCCCGGACGACTGGATCGCGTACCCGATCTTGCGGCGCAGCTTCACCGGGTCCATGTCGGTGACGTCCTCGTCGCCGATCCGGATCCGTCCGGACGACGGCTCGATCAGCCGGTTGATCATCTTCAGCGTGGTGGACTTCCCGCAGCCGGACGGTCCGACGAGGATCACCGTCTCACCGGCCCTGATGTCCATCGAGACGCTGTCCACAGCGGGGCTCGGATTGCCGGGGTACTGCTTGGTCAGGTCCTCCAGCTGAATGGTCGCGCCGGACGTTGGCCTCCCGGAGCCGGAGCCGGATCCCGTGATGCCGGCGGCGGTGCTTCCGGCCGCGTCGCCCGCGCCGGAGACGTTTTCGTCGGCGGTCTCAGACACGGATCCCCCTCGGGATGGTGAGCCGCCCCAACAGGACGTACGCGGCGTCGAAGAGCAGGGCGAGGATGACGATGCCGAGCGTGCCGGCGAGGACCTGGTTGAGCGCGTTGGCGCTGCCCAGCGAGGCGATACCGCGGAAGATCTCGTTGCCGAGGCCGGGGCCCGAGGCGTACGCGGCGATGGCGGCGATGCCCATCAGCATCTGCGTGGAGACCCGGATGCCGGTGAGGATCGGCGGCCAGGCGAGTGGCAGTTCCACCCGGCACAGCCGGGCCAGCCGCGACATCCCGATGCCCTTCGCCGCGTCGACCAGTGCGGGATCGACGCCGCGCAGCCCCACGATGGAGTTGCGGACGATGGGCAGCAGCCCGTACAGCGTCAGGGTGATCACGGTGGGGGCGACCCCGAGGCCGACCAGCGGGATGAGCAGACCGATCGCGGCGAGGGACGGGATGGTGAGCACCGCCGCCGTCGAGGTGATGGCCAGCGAACCCGCCCAGCCGCTGCGATAGGTGACGACCCCGATCAGGATGCCCAGCACGGTGGCGATGACCATGCACTGGAACACCGCGCTGACGTGCTGGTACGCGTCGACGAGCAGCTGTTGGTGCCGGTTGCCCAGGTACTCCCAGAAGCTCACGCGTCACTCCTCGGCTCAGTCGTGGTCCTCCGCGGCCTGCTCGACGAGCGGGATGATCCGCAGCGGCACCGGGTTCTCCATGACGATGGCCGTGGAGGCCCGGACGATGCCATCAAAACCGACAACCAGGTCGATCACCCGCTGGAGATCGGCGTTGGAACGCGCCACGAGACGGCACAGCATGTCGCCGTGCCCGGTCGTGGTGTGCAGCTCCAGCACCTCCGGCACACCCGCCAAGTGGGCCCGTACGTCGGCGCCTTGGCCCTGCTTGATCTCCAGGGTGGCGAAGGCGGTGACCGGGTAGCCGAGCGCCGCCGGATCGACGGTGGGACCGAATCCGCGGATGACTCCGTTCGACTGAAGCCGGTCGAGCCGGGCCTGCACGGTTCCCCGGGCCACCCCGAGCCTGCGCGAGGCTTCCAGTACGCCGATGCGGGGTTCGTGGGCCAGCAGCACGATGAGCCGCCCGTCCAGCCGATCGATCGCCATGAGTCATCTCCCGCAAGGCCGACGTGATGGTCATCATGTACAGATAGCCCGGCCATCATCCCGATTCGCTGTGCAGATTGACCAGTGAAAACGCAAACTATTGCGCACCTTGCGAAGCGGGGAGAGCCTTCGGACATGACTGAGACTCTGCACACCACCCCCGAAACAGCCCGGCAGGCCGACCCCTTCCCGGTCAAGGGAATGGACGCGGTCGTCTTCGCCGTCGGCAACGCCAAGCAGGCCGCGCACTACTACTCGACGGCCTTCGGAATGAAGCTGGTCGCCTACTCCGGACCGGAGAACGGCAGCCGCGAGACGGCGAGTTATGTACTGACCAATGGTTCGGCCCGTTTCGTCTTCACCTCCGTCATCAAGCCGGCCACCGACCACGGCCGCTTCCTCGCCGACCATGTCGCCGAGCACGGCGACGGTGTCATCGACCTGGCCATCGAGGTCCCGGACGCCCGCGCGGCCTACGCCTACGCCGTCGAGCACGGTGCCCGCGGCATCGACGAGCCGCACGAGGTCAAGGACGAGCACGGCACCGTCGTGCTCGCCTCGATCGCCACGTACGGCAGGACCCGCCACACCCTGGTCGAGCGTTCCGGCTACGACGGCCCCTACCTGCCCGGGTTCGTCGCCGCCGACCCGATGGTCGAGCCGCCCGCCAAGCGCTTCTTCCAGGCCATCGACCACTGCGTCGGCAATGTGGAACTCGGCCGGATGAACGAGTGGGTCGAGTTCTACAACAAGGTCATGGGCTTCACGAACATGAAGGAGTTCGTGGGCGACGACATCGCCACCGAGTACTCCGCGCTCATGTCCAAGGTCGTCGCCGACGGCACCCTCAAGGTGAAGTTCCCGATCAACGAACCGGCGATCGCCAAGAAGAAGTCCCAGATCGACGAGTACCTGGAGTTCTACGGCGGCGCCGGCGTCCAGCACATCGCGCTCGCCACGAACGACATCGTCGCGTCGGTACGGGCCATGCGGGCTGCGGGCGTGCAGTTCCTGGACACCCCCGACTCGTACTACGACACCCTCGGCGAGTGGGCGGGCGAGACCCGGGTGCCGGTGGAGACCCTGCGCGAGCTGAAGATCCTGGTCGACCGCGACGAGGACGGCTACCTGCTCCAGATCTTCACCAAGCCGGTCCAGGACCGCCCGACCGTCTTCTTCGAGATGATCGAGCGCCACGGCTCGATGGGCTTCGGCAAGGGCAACTTCAAGGCCCTGTTCGAGGCGATCGAGCGCGAGCAGGAGAAGCGCGGCAACCTCTGACAGGTCGCGGAAGGGGGTACCCCCGCCGGGGCGGTACCCCCCCGCCGTTGGACGTGACGGTTCCCTGCCCGGGTGTCACGTTCGTTCACGCCCCCCGCCCCGCCGAGCCCCCGAGCCTCCCCGCGAAGGCGCCCGGCGGCCGGGTGGCGCGGGCCTACACATCCTGTGGGCCGCCCGCCGGGGGAGCGTCCGGGCCGTCCAGCGCGTCCAGCGCCTTCCGGGCGGCGGGCCCCTCCAGCGGAGAGAACCCCGGACCGGCGCGCAGCGCCTCCTCCAGGCTGCGGCGCGCCGCTCCGTCCTGCCCCAACTCCTGCTGGACCACGCCCAGGTGGTACGCGTACGAGGCGCTCCGCCCGCCCGCGTCCACCGCGCGGCCGGCGTACTCCAGCGCACCGGACGGATCGCCCGCGCGGTACCGGGCCCAGCCCAGCGCGTCCGCGACCGCCGCACTGCGGTGCCCGCGCGCCCACTCCGCCTCCAGCAGCCCGACCGCCGCGTCCGGATCGCCGTGGTCGGCCTCGAAACGCCCCCGCAGCAGCGCGTTGTCCACGCCCCGTTCCTCGTCCCGGTCGAGCGCCACGCGCAGCCGCGCGTACTCCTGGTCGGCCTCCCGGACCCGTCCCAGCGACTCGTACAGCTCGCCCAGCTCCAGCATGTACGCGGGACGCGGCTGCCGAGCCAGCACAGCCCGGTAGGCGCGCTTCGCCTCCTCGGCGCGGCCCAGCTCCACCAGCGCCCCGGCCCGGCCCGCGAGCGCCGGATCGTGGTCCCGGTCGGCCCGCAGCGCCGCGTCGTACCGGGCCAGCGCCTCCTGCGGCTCGCCCCGGTCCCGGGCCAGTTCACCCAGCAGGGACAGGCACTCCGCCTTCTGCGCCGGCGTGGCGGCCCGGTCCGCCGCGGCCCGGGCCCCGGCCAGCGCCCGCTCGGCCCGCCCCCGGTCCCGGTCCCTGCGCGCCGACTGGACCAGCGCGGGCGCCCCGGCACGCAGTGCCGCGAACCGCTCCACCGCCGCGTCCGCCGACCGCCGGTCCCCGAGGCCCTCGTACGCCTCGATCAGCGCCGGGTACACCGTCCACCGCTGCGGCTCCCGCGCCCGGGCCGCCTCGCCCCACTTCCGGGCCGCGACGAAATCGCCGCGGGCGTCGGCGAGGGCCGCGAGCCCCACCCAGGCCGCGGCGTCTCCCCGCTCCACGGGGCGGACCTCCAGCGAACGCCTCAGCGCCCGCTCGGCCCGCCCGTAGTACGAGGAGTCCGCCGAACGCCGCCCCCACTCCGCGTACGCCGTACCGAGCACCGCCCAGGACCCGGCGTCGTCCGGGTGCGCGTCCACCCACCGCTGCCGGTCCCCGATCAGCGCCGTCAGATCGGAGAGCGAGGCGGGCGCACCCGCGGCGGCCGCCGCCATCGCCCGCGAGACCGGGCCGGGCACGGGCAGAGTCCCGGCCGTGCCCCCGCCGTCCGGGACGGCCACCACCGCCCCCGTCAGCAGCACCGCCCCCGCCACCACGCCCAGCGCCGTCCGGCGCAGCGCCGTACGCAGCGTGAGTGGCGGGGGTTCGGCCGACGGCGGGCCGGTGAGCGCGGAGAGCGCGGTGGCGCCGGAGAACGCGGACGCGTCGAGCGGCGGACGGTCGGGATCGGAGGGCTGCGGAGGGTGCTGCGGCATGACGTCCATGCCGATCACTCTGCGTCAGTCATACGAGCGCACCAGGGTGTGCGAAGGCCGCGGCAGACGGGTTCACACCAATGGGCCCGGATGCCACGCTTGGATCATGAACGGACTCCTCGAAGCACTCCGTGCGGGGCTCCCTGCCGAAGCCCTGATCACCGATCCCGACGTCACCGCCTCCTACGCCCACGACATGGCGAGCTTCTGCGAGGCGGGCGCCCCGGCGGTCGTCGTGCTCCCGCGCACCGTCGAGCAGGTCCAGCACGTCATGCGTACCGCCACCGAGCTGCGCGTACCCGTCGTACCGCAGGGGGCCCGGACCGGCCTGTCCGGCGCGGCCAACGCCACCGACGGCTGCATCGTGCTGTCCCTGGTGAAGATGGACCGCATCCTGGAGATCAGCCCGGTCGACCGGATCGCGGTCGTCGAACCCGGTGTGATCAACGCGGTGCTCTCCCGGGCGGTCGACGAGCACGGCCTCTACTACCCGCCGGACCCCTCCAGCTGGGAGATGTGCACCATCGGCGGCAACATCGGCACCGCGTCCGGCGGCCTGTGCTGCGTGAAGTACGGGGTCACCGCCGAGTACGTGCTCGGCCTGGACGTCGTGCTCGCCGACGGACGCCTCCTCAGCACCGGCCGCCGCACGGCCAAGGGCGTCGCCGGGTACGACCTCACCCGGCTCTTCGTCGGCTCCGAGGGCAGCCTCGGCATCGTCGTGCGGGCCGTGCTCGCGCTGAAGCCCCGGCCGCCGCGCCAGCTGGTCCTGGCCGCGGAGTTCCCGAGCGCGGCCACCGCCTGTGACGCGGTGTGCCGAATCATGGAGCGCGGTCACACTCCGTCACTCCTCGAACTGATGGACCGCACCACGATCCAGGCCGTCAACCGAATGGCGGGCATGGGCCTCCCCGACACCACCGAGGCCCTGCTGCTCGCCGCCTTCGACACCCCGGACCCCTCGGCCGACCTGGCAGCCGTCGCCGAACTGTGCACCGCGGCGGGCGCCACCGAGGTGGTCCCCGCGGAGGACGCCGCCGAGTCCGACCTGCTGCTCCAGGCCCGGCGGATGTCGCTCACCGCGCTGGAGACCGTCAGCTCCGCCACGATGATCGACGACGTCTGCGTCCCCCGCTCGCGGCTCGCCGCCATGCTGGACGGCACCGCGGCCATCGCCGGGAAGTACGACCTCACCATCGGCGTGTGCGCCCACGCCGGCGACGGCAACACCCACCCCGTCGTCTGCTTCGACCACACCGACGCCGACGAGTCGCGCCGCGCCCGCGAGTCGTTCGACGAGATCATGGCGCTCGGCCTGGAACTCGGCGGCACGATCACCGGGGAGCACGGCGTCGGCGTCCTGAAGAAGGAATGGCTCGCGCGCGAACTCGGCGACGTGGGCGTCGAACTGCACCGCGGCATCAAGCAGGCCTTCGACCCGCTGGGCCTGCTCAACCCGGGGAAGGTGTTCTGACGGCGGGGCGCTCGCGCGGCCCCTCACGCCTCGCCGTCCTGCGCGTCGTCCGAGGACCACGGGTCGCACATCCACAGGTCGTCGGCGGGCAGCGGGGCGAGCAGTTCGGCAAGGGCCTCGTCCAGTCCGAGCAGCTCGGCCTCCGTGCCGGGCGGGACCACCCGCAGCGTCCGCTCCACCCAGGCGGCCACCTGGGCCGACGGCACCTCCAGCAGGGCGTCGCCGTCGGGCGCGGTCAGCCCGACGAAGATGACATTGCGCTTGTCGATCTTGGTCGGCCAGATCCGCACGTCCCCGTTGCCGCACGGCCGGAACACCCCCTCGATCAGCAGATCGCGGGCGAACGTCCAGTGGACCGGGCACTCGGAGCCGACATGAAAGGTGATGTGCACGGCGTACGGGTCCGCCGTGCGGTACATCAGACGGGCGGGTACGGGGATGCTGCGCTCGGGCGACAGGACCAGCTTGAGTTCCAGCTCGCGTTCGACGACGGTGTGCATGAGTGCGTCCTTCCAGTGCCTGTGGACCGGTCCCACGACCGGCCCGCACAAGGAGAGAGCGCCCTCCCCGCCATCCATTACGCGACTTCCGGAAAAAATTTCCGGGCGACCGGAAAGCGGTCCAAAGCCCTGGAGTGGCCCAGCGGTACGCGGGTGTCTGGTAGATGTGGACCCGTTGCAATCAGGCCTCGAAGAGATACGGGACCACGGTGATGAGCGCCCCAACCCCGGCACCCGGTGAAGAACGCCCCCGTGAGGGGTACTACCCCGATCCGTCCATCCCCGGATATGTCCGGTACTGGAACGGCGCTTCGTGGGTGCCCGGCACGAGCCGTCCCGCCCCCCAGCAGGGCGAATCGATGCCTGAGGCACCGTCCGGAACGGACCCGACGGAACCGGGGCCCGCCGCGCCGGAGCTCCTGGCCGAGGCCGGCCCGCGGGCGGCCGGCCAGGATCCGGCACCGGCCGAGGAGACCGGTCCGGTCTTCCTCGACGAGGGCCCCTCCGACGGCAGCCGTCCGGAACCGGCCACCGCCTGGCAGGCCGACGCCTCCCGGCAGACCGGTTTCGGCGGGGAGCACGACCGCCGGGTCTCCTGGGGCGGTACGGGGGACTCCGGAGCTCCTGGAACCCCTGGAACCGCCGACGGCTCCGGCACCCCCGGCGGCCCCGCGGCACCGGCCGACCCCCGGCAGCCCGCCGCCGCGCCGGCGCCCGCGCCCGAGGCCGAGTCCGCCGCGCCCGTCGTGCCCTCCCCGGCCACGGAACCGGAACCGGCCCGGGCACAGATCCCGGCCCAGGCCCCCGAGCACACGGCGGCGATCCGAACGGCCCGGCCCGCCCGCCGGGAGCCCGAACCCACCGCCGGGGAAGGGACGATGACGATCCGCGCGGTCACCCCGGGCAACGCGCCGCAGCCCCCCGCCACCCCCACCCCCGTACCGAACCAGGCCCAGCACCAGGCCCCCGCCCAGGGCCAGCCACCCGCCCAGCACCAGGCCCCCGCACACCAACCGCCGGTCCAGGGCCAGGTTCCGGCGCAGGGTCAGGCGCCCGCGCCCTGGGCGCAGCAGGCCGGTCCGCCCGCCCCGTACGCCGCCCCGCCCGCCCGGCAGCCCCGCCCGCAGCTCCCGGCCCAGCAGCAGCACCCCTTCCAGCCGCAGCCCCCGGCCCAGCCGCAGTTCGGTGCGCAGGGGCCCCTGCCGGACCAGCCCGTCGTGCCGTGGAAGCCGCCGGTCGACGACCCCTTCCAGCAGCTCGCGCAGGCCCAGGCGGCGGCCCGGCCCGCCGGACTCGGCAAGCGGTTCGCGGCCCGGCTGATCGACACCGTCGTCCTGATGGCGCTCGTCGGCGCGGCCGGATTCCCGCTCGTCACCCGGGCGCTGGACCACATCGACGGGAAGATCGAGGCGGCGAAGCTGTCCGGCGAGACGGTCACCGTCTGGCTGGTGGACTCCACCACGGCCGTCCTGTTCGGCGGCGTGATCGCCGCGTTCCTGGTGCTCGGCGTCCTGCTGGAGGCGCTGCCCGTGGCCAAGTGGGGCCGCACGCTCGGCAAGAAGCTCTGCGGCCTCGACGTGCGGGACATCGAGTCCCACGACCCCCCGTCCTTCGGCGCCGCGCTGCGCCGCTGGCTGGTCCACGGGGTGCTGGGCCTGCTCGTGATCGGGGTGGCCGACATGCTGTGGTGCCTCGTCGACCGGCCGTGGCGTCAGTGCTGGCACGACAAGGCGGCGCACACCTTCGTGGCGGGCTGATCCACGGCGGTCCGGCCGGGTTCCGGCGGGCCGGTCCCCCGAACGCACCTGAGCCGTTGCGGCCACTCCCGGACCGGGATGCACTGCCCCCATGAGCAACGATCAGCCGGCGTCCGGTCAGCCGCCCGAGGACGACCCGTTCCTCAAGAAGCCGCCGCACGAGCAGCCGCCGTCGTCGGGATCGCCGTACGGCAGCGGCCCGCCCCCGCCGCCCCCGCCGCCGTACGACCCCGGCCCCTACGGCGGCGGGCCGTACGGCGGGGCGGATCCGCTGGCCGGGATGCCGCCGCTGGCGGAGCCGGGCAAGCGGATCCTGGCCCGGCTGATCGACTTCCTGATCATCTCGATCCCGCTCTACCTGATCTCCCTGCCCTGGGGCGGCGCGGTCGAGGTGAAGAACGGCAACGGCGACGGCAACGACTTCGGTGACGTGTTCAGCCAGACCTACAGCGGCCATCAGATGATCTGGTCGCTGATCGGCCTGGTCGTCTACGTCGCGTACGACACGTACTTCACGCACAAGGACGGCCGGACCCTCGGCAAGCGGATGCTGAAGATGCGGGTCGCCATGCTCAACGACGGCCGGGTCCCGGACAGCGGTACGTCGTTCCTGCGGGCCGTGGTGCTGTGGCTGCCCGCGCTGCTGTGCTGCCCGTGCCTGTGGTGGCTGATCAACATCGTGCTCATGTTCACCGACAAGCCGTACCGGCAGGGCCTCCACGACAAGGCGGCGAAGACGGTGGTCGTCCAGACCAACTGAGCCACGGCCCGGGCCGCGACGGCGTCAGTGCCGGAGCGAGGAACGGCCCCCGGGTCCCTCCGAGGGAGCCGCGGGCCCCGGCGCGGTCTCGCGGGGTGCGGCGCCCGGGCCCCGTTCCGCGTCGCGCGCGAGGCCCTCGGCCTCGACGGCCGCGGAGACCGGGTCGGGCTGCACCCGCACCGCGGACCGGGCCTTCGCGCGTCGCGCGGGCGACGCGGGGGCGGGCCGGGGCACGGTCACGGCCACCAGCAGACCGAGCAGTAACCCGGCCGTACCGGCGACGGCGATCCCGGCCGTGGAATCCGTACGGGAGAGCAGCAGCATCGCGAGGGTCGTGAGGACCACGGTGAGCGAACCGTAGGCGAGCTGGGCGATGGCGGGACGCGGCATGGCGGAATCCGTCCTCGGGGCAACGAAGGTCGGCCGCCCGACACGGTCGCCCGGCCGCACGACGCTACGACGTGGATGCCCGGGAGCAGTCGGGGGTAAGCCCGGCCCGGCCCGCGGTTCCGATGCACAGGGGGCGCACGGAGTCATGTCCGGAACCGGGTTTGGCCCCTGACGCGCCGGTCACGCGTTCGGTTAACGTCCGGATAACGGAAGATCACTCCTGCATAGTGCACTTGGCCTGTGCAAGTCAAGATCTGTCTTTTCTCGCGTAACTCCGGTCGAATGTCGTCACTTGTGACGCGTATTCGCGCGCGCGGCCCACACATCACCCCTGGCCGCAGCGGCGAGTGCCGGGGAGGACTGCATCAAGTGACCACAAACAAACTGGCGCTGCGCGCTGCCGCGATTGTCGTGGCCATGGCCGCGACGACCGCCACGGCGTCGGCTTTCGCCACCGCGCAGGCGGACGACCAGGCACCGGGTGCCAAGAGCACCACGATCGACCGCCGCGACCCGGGGTCGGCCAAGGGCAGTGAGCACGACCTCAAGGGGCCGTTCACCGAGGAGCGGGACGCAAAGCGTCAGGCCGCCCTGGAGCAGGTCATATCGGGCGACAAGAAGGTCGCGAAGCGGGACGGCTCCAAGGTCGTCAAGCTCGACGACAAGAAGTACGTCGAGCTCGGCCGCGAGAAGACCGACAAGATCTTCACGATCCTGGTCGAGTTCGGCGACAAGGTCGACAACACGACCATGTACGACCCGGACGGCGACGGCCCGAAGCCGGCCGTCCCGAAGTACGGCGGCACGCCCGGTCCGCTGCACAACGCGATCGCCAAGCCGGACCCGAAGAAGGACAACAGCACCGCCTGGAAGGCCGATTACAACCAGGCCCACTTCCAGGAGCTGTACTTCGGCGAGGGCGCCGGCAAGGACTCCCTGAAGACGTACTACGAGAAGACGTCCTCCGGGCGCTACTCGGTCGACGGCGAGGTCACCGACTGGGTCAAGGTCCCGTACAACGAGGCCCGCTACGGCTCCAACTACTGCGGCTCGACCAACTGCGCCAACGTCTGGGACATGATCCGGGACGGCGTGAACGCCTGGGTCGCCGACCAGAAGGCCAAGGGCCGTACGACGGACCAGATCAAGGCCGATCTCGCCCAGTACGACCAGTGGGACCGGGACGACTACGACAACGACGGCGACTTCAACGAGCCCGACGGCTACATCGACCACTTCCAGATCGTCCACGCCGGCGAGGACGAGTCCGCGGGTGGCGGCGCCGAGGGCACCAACGCCGTCTGGGCGCACCGCTGGTACGCCTACGGCACCGACGCCGGCGCGACCGGCCCGGCCAACAACAAGGCCGGCGGCACCCAGATCGGCGACACCGGCATCTGGGTCGGCGACTACACCGCGCAGCCCGAGAACGGCGGCCTGGGCGTCTTCGCCCACGAGTACGCCCACGACCTGGGCCTGCCGGACCTGTACGACACCACCAACACCGCCGAGAACTCGGTCGGTTTCTGGTCCCTGATGTCGGCGGGTTCCTGGCTCGGCACCGGCCGGAACGAGATCGGTGACCTGCCCGGCGACATGACCGCCTGGGACAAGCTCCAGCTGGGCTGGCTCGACTACGCCGAGGCCAAGGCCGCGACGAAGTCGACCCACAAGCTGGGTGTCTCGGAGTACAACACCAAGAACAAGCAGGCGCTCGTCGTCACGCTGCCCGAGAAGGCAGTCACCACCGCCGTCACCAAGCCGGCGGAGGGCTCCAAGCAGTGGTGGAGCGACATGGGCGACAACCTGAACAACACCCTGACCCGCTCGGTCGACCTGACCGGCAAGTCCAAGGCCTCCCTGGACCTCGCCGGCTGGTGGGACATCGAGAAGGACTACGACTTCCTCTACACCGAGGTGTCGGACAACGGCGGTGCCAGCTGGACCGCGATCGACGGCACGGCCGACGGCAAGGCGATCCCCCGCGACGCCAGTGACAAGCCGGCCCTGACCGACGTCTCCGGCAAGTACCAGAAGCTCTCGTACTCGCTGGACGCCTACGCGGGCAAGAAGATCGACGTCCGCTTCCGCTACGCCACCGACGGCGGCGCGGGCGGCATCGGCTTCGCGGCCGACACCATCGCGCTCACCGCCGACGGTGCCGTGGTCTTCTCGGACAACGCCGAGGGCGACGACAGCGGCTGGACCGCCAAGGGCTTCTCCCGCGTCGGCCAGTCCTTCACCAAGGACTACCCGCAGTACTACATCGCGGAGAACCGCCAGTACGTCAGCTACGACAAGACCCTCGAGGTCGGCCCGTACAACTTCGGCTTCTCCAAGACCCGCCCCGACTGGGTCGAGCACTACCCGTACCAGACCGGTCTGATGGTCTGGCTGTGGGACAAGTCGCAGAAGGACAACAACGTCTCGGTCCACCCGGGCCAGGGCCTGATCCTTCCGGTCGACGCTCACGCCAAGCCCCTGAAGTGGGCCGACGGCACGGTCATCCGTAACAAGATCCAGCCGTTCGACGCCCCCTTCAGCCGCTTCCGCACCGACGCGTTCACGCTGCACAACGCGGACGTCCCGGTCCGGATCAAGTCGCAGCCCGGCGTTTCGGCCTTCGACGACCACAAGGGCACGTACTGGTACGACGAGAACCCGACCGGAAGCGTTCAGGTCCCTGACACGAACACCCGGATCTCGATCGTCAACCAGCCCGCCAGTGGCAAGACGATCACCGTCCAGGTCGGTCCGTCCAAGAAGTAACCTCGCGTAATCGCAGGTCAAAGCATGATCGGCCGTCGCCCTCTAGCGGGCGGCGGCCGATCGTGTTTAGGTGCGTCTTGTTCAGGTACTTATTGACGCGGTGTCTCACGGGGGAGCACGGATCATGGCTGGCGGCGGATTCTGCACATTGCCGAACGGCAGCGTGGTGGTGGCGATCACGCTGCCCAGCCCCAAGGGCGGCGCGGCCCCGGGCACCCCGGTCCGGGTCCTGGTGCACGCGGCCAACCGGCCCCGCGCCCTGACCCGGCTGCGCAACGCGGGCCTGAGCGCGGTCTACCTCCGGGGCAATGCCGAGCCGCCCACCCCCGACGAGATCACCGCCGTGCTCCACCACCCCGACGGGCTGCTGTGGCGGGCGCGCCCGGAGCGGGCCCAGGAGCTCTGGCACCCGATCCGCGCCCTGCTCCGCCCGGCCCGGCCCGTCCCGGCCCACGGCACGGCCTGAGCCGCACGACGGGGCCGTACGCCCGAGCCGCACGACGGGACGGTGCGGCGGGGGCGGGGGCGGGGGCGGGGGCTTACACCACCGGCTTGCCGGAGAGCTTCACGCCCGCCCTGCGGAGTTCCTCCAGGGCCCGCTCCGTGGTCTCCTCGGCGACGCCCGCGGTCAGGTCGAGCAGGACGTGCGTGGTGAAGCCCGCCCGGACCGCGTCCAGCGCCGTGGCCCGTACGCAGTGGTCGGTGGCGATGCCCACGACGTCGACCTCGGTGACGCGGCGCTCGCGCAGCCAGTCGGCCGGGCCCGCGCCGTTCTCGTCGATGCCCTCGAAGCCGCTGTAGGCCGCCGCGTAGGCGCCCTTGTCGAACACCGCGTCGATCGCCCCCGAGGCGACCGCCGGGGCGAAGTTCGGGTGGAAGCCCACGCCCTCCGTACCGGCCACGCAGTGCGCGGGCCAGGAGTGCTCGAAGTCCGGCCGGTCGGAGAAGTGGTCGCCCGGGTCGATGTGGTGGTCCCGGGTCGCGACGACGTGGCGGTACCCGGCCTGGGCGTCACCGATCAGATCGGTGATCGCGGCGGCGACGTCGGCGCCGCCCGCCACGGCGAGGCTGCCGCCCTCGCAGAAGTCGTTCTGAACGTCGACGACGATCAAGGCGCGGTGCATGACGGGTGTCCTTAGCGAGTGGGGGGAGGGGGACGGACGTGCGGGGCTCGGTTCCGAGCCTAGGCACTCGGGCCCCGGCCCGGGAGGGGGCGGGGCCCGAGTCGTGCTCCTTCGGCGCTCAGACGTACTCCGTGGGGATCACCGGCTCGCCCCGTGACAGCTGCACCGCGGACATCGGCAGCCCGGCCCGGGCCGTGATGTGCCGCTTGCGCGCCGCGTCCAGCGGCTCCCGGGCGACCGCCTCGCCGCCCCGGACCAGCTCGACCAGCAGCTGCCGGTCGGCCAGCTCCGGGGGCACGGGGCCGGTGCCGACGACCTCCGCCTCGGCCACCCCGTTCTCGTCCAGCCGCCGCGCGGCCCACTTGCGGCCGCCCACCGACGACTTCGAGCCGAGCGACTTCTTGGCCACCGGACGCAGCGGCGCCGCGGGGTCGGCGCTGTCGGCGCGGGCGACGAGCTTGTAGACCATCGAGCAGGTGGGCTGTCCGCTGCCGGTCACCAGCTGCGTGCCCACCCCGTACGCGTCGACCGGCGCCGCGGCCAGCGAGGCGATGGCGTACTCGTCCAGGTCGGAGGTGACCACGATCTTCGTGTCGGTGGCGCCCAGCTCGTCCAGCTGCTGGCGCACCCGGTGCGCGACCAGCAGCAGGTCGCCGGAGTCGATCCGTACCGCGCCCAGCTCCGTCCCGGCGATCTCGACCGCCGTGCGGACCGCCTCGGCGACGTCGTAGGTGTCGACCAGCAGCGTCGTGCCGCGGCCCAGTGAGTCGACCTGGGCGCGGAAGGCGTCGCGCTCGGTGTCGTGGAGCAGGGTGAAGGCGTGGGCGCTGGTCCCGACGGTGGGGATGTTGTAGCGGAAGCCCGCGGCCAGGTCGGAGGTGGTGTCGAAGCCGCCGACGTACGCGGCACGGGCGGACGCCACCGCGGACAGTTCGTGGGTGCGGCGCGCACCCATCTCGATCAGCCCGCGCCCGCCGGCGGCTGCGGACATCCGCGAGGCCGCGGCGGCGATCGCCGAGTCGTGGTTGAGGATCGAGAGGATCACCGTCTCCAGCAGCACGCACTCGGCGAAGGAGCCCTCGACCCGCAGGATCGGCGAGCCGGGGAAGTACACCTCGCCCTCGGGGTAGCCCCAGATGTCACCGTTGAAGCGGTGGTCGGCCAGCCAGTCCAGCGTGGGCCCGTCGACGATCGACCGCTCGCGCAGGAACGTGAGCATCTCGTCGTCGAAGTGGAAGTTCTCCACCGCGTCCAGCACCCGCCCGATGCCCGCGACGACGCCGTAGCGCCGTCCCTCGGGCAGCCGGCGGGTGAAGGCCTCGAAGACCGAGCGCCTCTCGGCCGTGCCGGCCTTCAGCGCCGCCTGCACCATCGTGAGCTCGTACTGGTCGGTGAAGAGCGCGGTCGAGGGCACGCCGACCCGTCGACCAAGGTCCGCAGAGTTCATGTTCCGGATGCTACCCCTATTTCGTCAGAGTGACGAGATGTCGGGTCGTTTGTGCGATGAGCCCTCCCGGGTGGCAGCATGGGGTGGGTGAGCGTCGCCCCCGCAGAGATCGAGCGTCCCGAATCGGCCGAGGAAAGCCTCGTCGTCCCCGAGCCCGACGTCCCCTGGGTGACGCTGGTCCACAACGACCCGGTCAATCTCATGAGCTATGTGACCTATGTCTTCCAGGCCTACTTCGGTTATCCGAAGGAGAAGGCGCGCAAGCTGATGATGGACGTCCATCAGAAGGGGCGCGCGGTGGTCTCCAGCGGCAGCCGCGAGGAGATGGAGCGCGACGTCCAGGCCATGCACGGCTACGGGCTGTGGGCCACACTCACCCAGGACCGCAACTGACCCGTCCGGTCCCGCCCCGCCCGCCCCGAACGACCCATCATCGGAGAAGACCCATGGCCGGCCATTTCGAGGCCACCCCCGGCGGCGGCGCGTCCGTCGTGCTCGACGAGGTGGAGATCGCGATCCTGCGCTCCCTCGCCGTCCAGCTGCTGGAGCTGATCGGACCCGGCGACGAACCCGCCGAAGGCGCCGACCCGCTCGCCGCCCTCTTCGCGGAAGGCCCCAGCGAGCCGCCCGCCGATGCCGCCCTGGCCCGCCTCTTCCCCGACGCGTACGGCGCCGGCGACAGCGAACTGCGGGCCGCGTCCGCGGAGTTCCGCCGCTTCACCGAGAACGACCTGCGGGCCCGCAAGCGCACCGACGCCCTCGCCGTCGTCCGCACCCTGGACGCCCTCAAGGCCGACGAGGACGGCGAGGCCGTGCTCGAGCTCGACGCCGACGGATCCCGCAGCTGGCTGGGCACCCTCAACGACCTCCGGCTCACCATCGGCACCCGGCTGGAGGTCACCGAGGAGGACGGCAGCGACCCCGGCTCGCTCTACCGGCTCCCCGACAGTGACCCGCGCAAGCCCATGGTCATGGCCTTCCTCTGGCTCGGCGCGCTCCAGGAGACGCTGGTGGAAACGCTGATGCCGTAGGCAGGGGCGTGAGGCAGAGATGTGTTCGCCATGGAAACGGAATGACGAACGCCTCACCTGAATGGTCATGATTACTGCGACGGAGTGCGTTCATCGGCTTTTGCTTGTGCTGACCGCCACATAATTTCCGGGTGGGCGGGCACGGCGAAAGGCGCGGCGCATGACATCGGCACAGCTCGACGAGGGCCGGGAAGGCCGACGGGCCCCGGACCGCGCGGACACCGGTGCGACGGGCGAGGGATACCGGCGCGCGCTCGGCGCCCGGCAGATCCAGATGATCGCCATCGGCGGAGCCATCGGCACCGGCCTCTTCCTCGGCGCGGGAAGGGCGATCGCCAAGGCCGGGCCGAGCCTCGTCCTGGCGTACGCCGTCGCCGGGCTGGTCATCTTCTTCATCATGCGCGCCCTGGGCGAACTCCTCATGTACCGGCCGGTGTCGGGCTCCTTCTCCGAATACGCCCGTGAATTCGTCGGCCCCTTCGCCGGATTCGCCACCGGATGGACCTACTGGCTCTTCTGGGTCGTCACCGGAATCACCGAAGTCACCGCCGCCGCCCAGTACATGACGTACTGGTTCGCCGCCCCGCAATGGCTCTCCGCGCTGGTCTTCACCGTCGTCCTGTACGGCGCGAACCTCATCTCCGTGAAACTCTTCGCGGAAATGGAATTCTGGTTCTCCATGGTGAAGGTCACCGCCATCGTCGGCATGATCCTCATCTGCGCGGGCATTCTCACCCTCGGTTTCTCCGACGCCGGGGACACCGCGTCCGTCAGCCGTCTCTGGGCCGACGGAGGGTTCTTCCCGCACGGCGTCGGGGGCACCCTGGCCACCCTGCAGATCGTGATGTTCGCCTTCCTCGCCGTCGAGCTCGTCGGTGTCACCGCGGGCGAGTCCAAGGACCCCGCGACCGTCCTGCCCAGGGCCATCAACACCGTGCCATGGCGCATCGCCGTCTTCTACGTCGGCGCCCTGGTCATGATCCTCTGCGTGGTCCCGTGGACCGCCTTCAGCCCCGACGTCTCCCCGTTCGTCGCCGCCTTCCGCACCATGGGCTTCGGCCTCGGCGCCGGAATCGTCAACTTCGTCGTGCTCACCGCCGCGCTCTCGTCCTGCAACTCCGGGATGTACTCCACCGGCCGCATGCTGCGCGACCTCGCCCGCAACGGGCAGGGCCCGCGGCACTTCACCCGGCTCACCCGCGGCGGCACCCCGCTCGTCGGCACCACCTTCTCCGCCGCCCTGATGCTCGTCGGCGTCTGGATCAACTACCGCTGGCCCGGCGACGCCTTCACCTACGTCGTCTCCTTCGCCACCGTCTCCGGCATGTGGGCCTGGATCATGATCCTGGTCTGCCAGCTCCGCTACCGGCGCCTCGCCGACCGCGCCCTGCTCCCGTCCTCGCCCTTCCGGGCCCCCGGCGCCCCGTACACCAGCGTCTTCGCGCTGGCCTTCCTCGGCGTGGTCGTCGTGATGATGGGCCTCGACGCGGAGACCAGGATCTCGCTGTACTGCGCCCCGCTCTGGGCCGCGCTCCTCGGCGTCTCGTACCGGCTCCTCAAGGCCCGCGACCCCGCGAACCGGGCCTTCGCCAAGGACTGAGCCACGCACCCCCGTCCACGATGCGGGCCGCCACGTACCACACTCCGGTACGAGGTGGCCCCTCCGCCTATCCTGGCGCCATGCTGACCATCACCCAGGCGCTCCACGACCAGATCGTCGCGCACGCCCGCGCGGACCACCCCGACGAGGCGTGCGGCGTGGTCGCCGGACCGGCCGGGACCGGCCGCGCCGAGCGGTTCATCCCGATGCTCAACGCCGCCCGCTCGCCCACCTTCTACGAGTTCGACTCCGCCGACCTCCTCAAGCTCTACCGCGAGATGGACGACCGCGACGAGGAGCCGGTGATCATCTACCACTCGCACACCGCGACCGAGGCCTACCCCTCCCGCACCGACGTCACCTACGCCAACGAGCCCGGCGCCCACTACGTGCTCGTCTCCACGGCGGACACCGACGACGCGGGCCCCTTCCAGTTCCGCTCGTACCGCATCGTGGACGGGGAGATCACCGAGGAGGAGGTCCGGGTCGTCGAGGCGTACGAACCGGCCTGACCCGGCCGCGACCACCCCGCACGGGCGGACGGGGGAAGGGACGGACACCGCCCCCGTCCGCCTGCCGAACGCCAAGCGTCCAGTAGCTGAGATCACACTCGGGATCGCGGACCGGGAATCGATACGATGAGCGCATGGTTCCCCATGACGTGAGCGACAAGACGCCGGGCACACTGCTCGTCGCGCGGCTGCACGTCGACCTGTGCAGGCTCTCCAGCGCGATCTGTCCATGCTGCCCGCCCGCCGGACGCAGGGCCTGACCGGGGTCCTGAGCAGGGCCACGGCCCGAGCGGCACACAGCCACGCACCACATCCCCCGCGCGGGGCCGAGCCGCGCGCCCCGCACCACTCCCGCACCCCGTGCCTTCCCGCACTCCCTGCATCCGCCGCATTCTCCGCATCCGACAGGAGCCCGTCATGGCCATCGAGGTCCGCATCCCGACCATCCTCCGCACCTACACCGACGGCGCCAAGGCCGTCGAGGGCAACGGCAAGACCCTCGCCGACCTCTTCACGGACCTGGAGAGCCGCCACACCGGCATCCGCGAACGCATCGTCGACGGCGGCGAACTGCGCCGCTTCGTGAACGTCTACCTCAACGACGAGGACGTCCGCTTCCTCGACGGCATCGCCACCGAGCTGACCGACGGCGACAACGTCACGATCCTCCCGGCCGTCGCCGGAGGATCCGCCGCGGCGTCGGCCGACCGACGGGCGGGCATGCGCTGATGCGGTACGACAGCCCGCTCGCCGCGGTCGGCAACACCCCGCTCGTCCGCCTGCCGCGGCTGTCGCCCTCGGACGACGTCCGCATCTGGGCCAAGCTGGAGGACCGCAACCCCACCGGCTCGGTCAAGGACCGCCCGGCGCTCCACATGGTCGAGCAGGCGGAGAAGGACGGCCGGCTCACCCCCGGCTGCACCATCCTGGAGCCCACCAGCGGCAACACCGGCATCTCGCTCGCCATGGCGGCCAGGCTCAAGGGCTACCGCATCGTGTGCGTCATGCCGGAGAACACCTCCCAGGAACGGCGCGACCTGCTCACCATGTGGGGCGCCGAGATCATCTCCTCCCCGGCGGCGGGCGGCTCCAACACGGCCGTACGCGTCGCCAAGGAACTGGCCGCCGAGCACCCGGACTGGGTGATGCTCTACCAGTACGGGAACCCCGACAACGCGGGCGCCCACTACGCCACCACCGGCCCGGAGATCCTCGCCGACCTCCCCTCCGTCACCCACTTCGTGGCGGGCCTCGGCACCACCGGCACCCTCATGGGCGTCGGCCGCTACCTGCGCGAGCACAAGCCGGACGTCAGGATCGTCGCCGCCGAGCCGCGCTACGACGACCTGGTCTACGGGCTCCGCAACCTCGACGAGGGCTTCGTCCCCGAGCTGTACGACGCCTCCGTCCTCACCACCCGCTTCTCCGTCGGCTCGGCGGACGCGGTCACCCGCACCCGCGAGCTCCTCCAGCAGGAGGGCATCTTCGCGGGCATCTCCACCGGCGCCGCACTGCACGCCGCGATCGGCGTCGGCCGGAAGGCCGTGAAGGCGGGGGAGAGCGCCGACATCGTCTTCGTCGTCGCCGACGGGGGCTGGAAGTACCTGTCGACGGGCGTCTACACCGCCCCGACCACCGAAGCGGCCATCGAAACACTGCAGGGCCAGCTCTGGGCGTAGGCCCCGTACGCGGGACGGCATCCGGCGGGCCGGTCCAGGCCCGCCGGAACCACCTCGGCCCGGGCCCGCCGGAACCACCTCAGCCCAGCCCCCGCACCCGCTTCCACACCGCCGCGTCCACCACGCCGACCCGCCGCCGGAACGCCCGCACGGCGACGTCCCGGAGCTCGTCCGTCTCCAGGAAGCTGGCCCGGCCCCGCACGTCGCCCACCGCACCCGCGGGCAACGGGATCACCCCGGGCCGCTCCGCGTGAAGCTTGCTGGTGATCTTCGCCACGCGCGCCGAACCGCCCCGCACCGACAGCACCAGGCACGGCCGGTCCTTCGCCCCGGGCCCGTCCTCGTACGGCACCTCGGCCCACCAGATCTCACCCGGCCGGGGCCCGTGCTCCGGGCCGGATCCACGCCCCGGACCGCGCCCCGCACCGCGCCCCGGGCGCGCCGGGGGACGGGTCCGGCCACGCGGTCCGCGCCCGCCCCGGCCCCGGCCGTCGGCGACCGCCGCGACGAGCGCGAGCAGCACGACGAGAACCAGCGCGATCCACCACCAGGACATGTCCATGCCCCCGACCGTACCGGTGTCCTCGGCGCTTCCATCGAACCGGTGACAGCGCAGGTGAGTTCCCCCACAACGGGCGGCCGTGGAGGAGCGACCGGCTGATTCGCGCCTTAGGCTCGACAAACCGCTCAACCGACCGCACGAACCCTCCCCGTTCCCACGTCACGGAGGTTCACGCTCCATGAAGCTCACCGTCGTCGGCTGCTCCGGCTCGTTCCCGTCCCCGGGATCGGCGTGTTCGAGCTACCTCGTAGAGGCCGACGGCTTCAGGCTGCTCCTCGACATGGGCAACGGCGCCCTCGGCGAGCTGCAGCGCCACGCAGGTCTCTACGACCTCGACGCCATCTTCCTCAGTCATCTCCATGTCGATCACTGCATCGACATGTGCGCGTACTTCGTCGTCCGTTACTACCGGCACGACGGCGGCCGCCCCGCCGCCGTCCCCGTCTACGGCCCGGACGGCACCGAGCAGCGGCTGACCGCGGCCCACGGCGACACCCCGTCCGAGCACGCGATGGGCGAGGTCTTCGACTTCCACACGCTGAAGCCGGGTTCGTTCGACATCGGCCCCTTCTCGGTCCGTACGGAGAAGGTCCGCCACCCCGTCGACTCCTTCGCGATCCGGATCGAGCACGGCGGCCGCTCGCTGGCGTACTCCGGCGACACAGGGGTCTGCGAGGCCCTGGACGAACTGGCGGAGGGCGTCGACCTGTTCCTGTGCGAGGCGTCGTTCGTCCACGGCAAGGAGGACATCCCCGACCTCCATCTCAACGGCCGCGAGGCGGGGGAGATCGCCGCCCGCGCCGGGGTGGGGCGGCTCGTCCTGACGCACATTCCGCCGTGGACCGACGCGGAACGCAATCTGGCCGACGCCCGCACGGTCTTCCACGGCCCGGCCGAGGTGGCGGTGGCGGGCGCGGTGTACGAGGTCTGAGGTACGGCGTCCGGGGCCCGAAATCCGAGGCCCGGGGGCGCGGACTTCCCGTGCGGGGAACGCGGAACGGGGCGCCCGCTCCCCGTGGGAGAGCGGGCGCCCCGTCGCGTACGCACGGGTGACGGCAGGACCGGTGGGGTCTATGCCTTCGTCAGGTCCTCGATCTCTTCCTCGGGCTCGCGGCCCGGCGTGGTGAGGTTGAACCTGGTGATCGCGAAGCGGAAGACCACGTAGTAGACCACCGCGAGGACGAGACCGATCGGGATGATCATCCACGGCTTGCTCGCCAGGTTCCAGTTCAGGAAGTAGTCGATCGCACCGGCGGAGAACGTGAAGCCGTGGTGCACGCCCAGCGCCCAGGTCACGGCCATGGAGAGCGCGGTGAGGACGGCGTGGATCGCGTACAGCACCGGCGCGATGAACATGAACGCGAACTCGATCGGCTCGGTGATGCCGGTCACGAACGAGGTCAGGGCCAGCGACATCATCATGCCCATCACGGCCTTGCGGCGCTCCGGACGGGCGGCGTGCGCGATGGCCAGCGCGGCGGCCGGGAGGGCGAACATCATGATCGGGAAGAAGCCGGACATGAACTGACCGGCGGTCGGGTCACCGTGGAAGAACCGGTTCAGGTCGCCGTGCCACAGGGCGCCGGCCGGGTCCTTGAACGTGCCGATCTCCTGCCAGGCGACCGTGTTCACGAACTGGTGCATGCCGATGGGCAGCAGCGCGCGGTTGACGAGACCGAAGATCCCGGCACCGACGGCACCCAGCCCGGTCATCCACTCGCCGAAGTCGGTGATGACGTTGCCGATCGGCTCCCAGACCAGACCGAAGAGCACACCCATCGCGGTGCCGATGAAGGCCATGAGGATCGGCACGAGGCGACGGCCGTTGAAGAAGCCGAGCCAGTCCACCAGCTTGGTGCGGTGGTACCGCTGCCAGACGACGGCGGAGATGAGCCCCATGATGATGCCGCCGAAGACCTTCGGGTCGTTGTAGGTCGCGGCGATGTCCTTGCCCGCCTGGATCTTCTCCTCGGTCACCGGGAACGCCTTGAGGACGTTCTGGTAGACGAGGAAGCCCACGAGAGCGGCGAGCGCGGTCGAACCGTCGGACTTCTTCGCGAACCCGATGGCGACACCGATGCAGAAGAGCAGCGGCAGGTTGGCGAAGACGGCGTCACCGGCGGTCATGAAGACCGCGGCGACCTTGTTCCAGCCCAGACCGTCCTTGCCGAACACGTCGTTCTGGCCGAGGCGGAGCAGAATGCCCGCGGCCGGCAGGACGGCGATCGGCAACTGGAGGCTGCGCCCCACTTTCTGCAGACCCTGAAACAGGCCGGAGCCCCGCTTCTTCGCGGGAGCCGCCGCAGCGGTGGCCGTACTCATCAACTTCCTCCATGGGGGCAAGGCGCCGCCCGGGACGTTGATCAGGGGGGAAGGCGGCGACTCGAAGAACGCGGCAGAGCGCCACGTGGTCTGTACCACTCAGTGGTGTAGACCAGTTGTAGCACGGTGAGGGTTGGATAAGGAACCTGCGAAAACCGACTACTTCGCATGAGCTATCGCCGACCCTCGGTGACATGCCGAAGACCCCCGGACCGCCTGGGTCCGAGGGCCTTCCAGCAAGGGGGTACGAAGTCTCCGTCACCCCCCTGACGTGCTACTTCGTGAGGTTTCTCTCGATCTCCTCCTCCAGCTCGTCGGGCTCCCGGCCCGGCGTCTGGAGGTTGAACCGAGTGATCGCGATCCGGAAGATCACGTAGTACACGACGGCGAATCCCAGGCCGATCACGATGATCAGCCAGGGTCTGGTCGCCAGGCTCCAGTTGATGACGTAGTCGATCAGCCCCGCCGAGAAGCTGAACCCGTCCTTCACTCCCAGCGCCCAGGTCACCGCCATCGAGACGCCCGTGAGCACCGCGTGGATCCCGTACAGCAGCGGCGCGACGAAGAGGAACGAGTACTCGATCGGCTCGGTGATCCCCGTCACGAACGACGTCAGCCCGACGGACAGCATCATGCCGCCGACCGCCTTGCGCCGGTGCGGCTTGGCGCAGTGGTAGATCGCCAGCGCCGCCGCGGGCAGCGCGAACATCATGATCGGGAAGAACCCGGAGGTGAACTGCCCGGCCGTCGGGTCACCCGCCAGGAACCGGTTGATGTCACCGTGCACGACCGTCCCGTCTGGCTTGGTGAAATCACCGAACTGGAACCACACAAAGGTGTTCAGGAACTGATGCAGCCCGATCACCAGCAGTGCCCGGTTGGCCAGACCGAAGATGCCCGACCCCACCCAGTCCAGATCCACCAGCCACTTCGAGAAGCTGGTCAGCCCGTCGCCGACCGGCTGCCACAGCCACGCGCACAGCCCCGCGAAGAGCAGACCGACGAACGCCATGATGATCGGTACGAGCCGGCGGCCGTTGAAGAAGCCCAGCCAGTCCACCAGCTTCACCCGGTGGAACCGCTGCCAGAACCAGGCCGACAGCAGCCCCATCACGATGCCGCCGAACACCCCCGGATTCTGGTACGCCGCCGCCGTGACCTTCGCGTCCGTCGTCACGCACGTACCGAACCAGACGCCGCCCGGCGTGAACGTCGAAGCCGGTCCGCAGTCCACCGGGAAGGCGTGCAGCACCGCGTAGTAGACGAGGAAGCCGGCCACCGCCGCGAGCGCGGTCGAACCGTCGGACTTCTTCGCCATGCCGATCGCCACACCGACGCAGAACAGCAGCGGAAGGCCGAGCCCCGAATCCAGCAGCGCACCGCCCGCCGCCGCGAACACCTTGGCGACGCTGGTCCAGCCCAGGCCCTCGGCGCCGAAGACGTCCGGCTGGCCCAACCGGTTCAGGATGCCCGCCGCCGGAAGGACGGCGATCGGCAGCTGAAGGCTCCGCCCCATCTTCTGGAGCCCCTGGAAGAACCCGTTCCACCATGTCCTGCGCGGCACTGCGGCGCTGCTCGCGCTCATCGGCATCCTCCCGGAACAAGGTGTGGCAGATGGTCGTTGCGAATGGTGTAGACCAGTTGAGGTACGGTGCGTAACCCGCCTGGAAGACCGGGCACCGGTGATCGTCATCATTCGTGACGGTCCAGTCACCCGCTCGCGAAGTTGGGCCAAACGTGCGTTACGGTGACGAAACGGACCCGGAGTGGGCCGTCGCACGCCTGTGAAGAACCATGTGAACAACCAGGGAGAAGGCCATGGCCAGCAAGGCTGAGAAGATCGTCGCCGGGCTCGGCGGTATCGAGAACATCGACGAGATCGAAGGCTGCATCACCCGCCTCCGCACCGAGGTCCACGACCCCAGCAAGGTCGACGAAGCCGCGCTCAAGGCCGCCGGCGCCCACGGCGTCGTCAAGATGGGCACCGCGATCCAGGTCGTCATCGGCACCGACGCCGACCCCATCGCCGCCGACATCGAAGACATGATGTGACCAGCACCAAAACCCCCCGCTGAGCCGCCCGCCCGGCCCCGCACAGGCCCCGCCCGACCCGGACGGGGCCTGCGCCGTACCACCCCGGCGGAGCCCGCCCCGCACCCGAACGGACGCCACCCCGCACCCGATAGGGTCGACGCCATGTCTCGTATCGACGGCCGCACCCCCGAACAGCTCCGCCCCGTCACCATCGAACGCGGATGGAGCAAGCACGCCGAGGGCTCCGTACTCATCTCCTTCGGCGACACCAAGGTCTTCTGCACCGCCTCCGTCACCGAAGGCGTCCCCCGCTGGCGCAAGGGCAGCGGCGAAGGCTGGGTCACCGCCGAATACTCCATGCTGCCCCGCGCCACCAACACCCGCGGCGACCGCGAAGCCGTACGGGGCAAGATCGGCGGCCGCACCCACGAGATCAGCCGCCTCATCGGCCGCTCACTGCGCGCCGTCATCGACTACAAGGCCCTCGGCGAGAACACCATCGTCCTGGACTGCGACGTCCTCCAGGCCGACGGCGGCACCCGCACCGCCGCCATCACCGGCGCCTACGTCGCCCTCGCCGACGCCATCACCTGGGCCCAGCAGAAGAAGATCGTCAAGCACGGCCGCAAGCCGCTGACCGGCACCGTCTCCGCCGTCAGCGTCGGCATCGTCGACGGCACCCCCCTCCTCGACCTCTGCTACGAGGAGGACGTCCGCGCCGAGACCGACATGAACGTCGTCTGCACCGGCGACGGCCGCTTCGTCGAGGTCCAGGGCACCGCCGAGGCCACCCCCTTCGACCGCACCGAACTCGGCGCCCTCCTCGACCTCGCCACCGCCGGCTGCGCCGACCTCACCGTCTTCCAGAACGACGCCCTCGCCCGCACCCTCGGCGCATAGCGACCGCCGCGCGAAGCAACCGCGCACACACCGCACCGCGTCGTTACGAACACGGGCGCACGGATCGAACCGTGCGCCCGTCCGCGTATCCGTACCCCGGGGAGGAACCGCACCATGGCCAAGGCCGCCCGCCACCGCACCGCCGTCGCGCTGACCCTGACCACGCTCGCCCTCACCGCCGTGACCGGCTGCGGCGCCGTCGACAAGGCACTGGACTGCGTCCGCACCGCCGACGCCATCGCCACCAGCGTCGACAACCTCCAGCAGGCCGTCTCCAACGCGAGCAGCGACCCCACCCAGGCGTCCGAGGCCCTCGACGAGATCGACAAGGAAATCGGCGAACTCGGCCGCAAGACCGGCGACGCCGACCTCGGCAAAGCCATCGCCGACCTCCAGAAGGGCGTCGCGGGCGCCCGCGACGCCATCGACAAGGGCGACGCCACCCCCGACATCGGCCCGGTCGCCGACGCCGCCGCCGAGATCGGCAAGGTCTGCACCTCCTGACCACCCCCGATACTGGGGGCATGACCCGCCTCATCCTCGCCACCCGCAACGCCGGGAAGATCACCGAACTCCACGCGATCCTCGCCGACGCAGGCCTCACCCATGAGCTCGTCGGCGCGGACGCGTACCCGCACATCCCGGACGTCAAGGAGACCGGCGTCACCTTCGCGGAGAACGCCCTGCTCAAGGCCCACGCCCTCGCCAAGGCCACCGGCCACCCCGCGATCGCCGACGACTCCGGCCTCTGCGTGCACGTACTCGGCGGCGCCCCCGGCATCTTCTCCGCCCGCTGGGCCGGCCGCCACGGCGACGACCAGGCCAACCTGGACCTGCTCCTGGCCCAGCTCTCCGACATCGACGCCCCCCACCGCGGCGCCCACTTCGCCTGCGCCGCCGCCCTCGCCCTGCCCGACGGCACGGAACGCGTCGTCGAGGGCCACCTGACCGGCACCCTGCGCCACGTCCCCGCGGGCACGCACGGCTTCGGCTACGACCCGATCCTCCAGCCCGAGGGCGAGACCCGCACCTGCGCCGAACTGGCCCCGGCGGAGAAGAACGCCATCAGCCACCGCGGCAAGGCCTTCCGGGCGCTGGTGCCGGTGGTGCGGGAGCTGGTGGGATGAGACACGCAGATGGGCCGCCCGGTCGAGGGCGGCCCATCAGCATGTGCGGCCGGTGGGATTCGAACCCACACGGGATTTCTCCCACGGCGTTCTAAGCGCCGCTCGTCTGCCATTCCGACACGGCCGCCCGCCGCATCATCGTATCGGGCAAGGCGCCGAACGGGAGAGCGGGTTTGTCAACGCGCTTCGCGGCGGCGGCCCCCGCGACACCAGGTGTCGGTGGTGGCATGGCAGTTCGGGCACAGCAGCCGAAGGTTCTCGGCCCGGTCGTCGCTCCAATCGCCGTTGACGTGGTCGACTTCGAGCGTCATCGGCCTGCCCTGCCACATGGCGCCGGTTCCGCATCCGGCGCATTCCCGCGGGATGCCGATCTCCAGCAGGGCACGACGCAGCAGGGCGGTTTTCGTGCGGCGTTCGCCGTTGTGCTTGAGCAGTACGTGCTCGGCGGTCTTCAGCGGGGTGGGACCGGCTCGTCCCCGCTGATGGCCCTGGCCCAGGAAGTGGGTGAGGGTGAGGCCGTCCTCGGCCACCCAGCTCCGCAGCCGGTTCCGCTCTCCTGAGGTGTCAATACGGCCCAGCAGCCGGAGAACGCCCGCCACGGAGACGGACATGGCGACGGCATCGGCGAGCTCTGCCCTGGAGGGGCGCGGTGCTGTACTGCGGCGGCGGCGACCGCCGCGGAAGTGCGAGACGTCGATGCCGAAGTGCTCGAAACGCCCGAGGAGGTACCGGCGGAGCCGGCCGTAGGGGCGTGTGCCCAGGAACGCGACGACCTCGTCGATGCTGTCGCACTTCCCGGCCGCTTCGGCCAGCCGTTCGCGTGTGTACCGGGTGGCGGTGCTCACCGTGTCGCTCCCGCGGGCGCGTCGCGGCGCGCCTTGCCGCGACCGCGGTAAGTGTCCGTTACCGAATGGCAGTTGGGGCAGAGGAGGCGCAGGTTCCCGGGGCGGTTGTTCCGCCAGTCGCCGTCGATGTGATCCACTTCGAGCGGGAGCGACCGGCCGCGCCAGAGGGGTCCGGTACCGCACATCGTGCAGTGCTGCTCGACGCCGATGGCGACCAGGGCCCGTTTGAGCCGGTCTCCCGGTACCCGGCGGGCGTCGGAGGAGCCCTGGGCCACCAGGAGTTCCTCGGGACTGCGGCGCTGTTTCCTTCCCTTCCTGGGAGGCGGCGCGAAATGGGAGGTGTCGATCCCGAGGGCCTTCACCCGGCGGCTGATGTGCGTGTGATGGCCGCCCACCACTTCGAGGCCGAGGGCTCGTAGCACCTGGCACATGCTTGTCGCGGAGGCGATCGCGGGCTCCAGGATCTCTCTCGTCCAGCGCGCGCCCTCGCGTTCGAAGTGTCCGGTGGCGACCTCCATTTTCCTCATGCGGGCGGCGACGTACCGCCTCGTCGGACCTTTCGGATCGACCCCGAGCTTCGTCAGTGCCTCCGACAGCGTTCGCGATGACGAGGCGGCCGATTCCAGCCGCTCCCTCGTGTACGGACTTGCCCCCACGCTTCCCCTCCGCATCCGGCCGTGTGTTCGTGGCCTCGTACGGGTCAACGCTCCGGATATCGGTGAGTCACGTCCGATGTCCGACAAGATGTGGAATGCCCCGCGCCGCTTCGGGCGGGGCC
>NZ_JBHJQP010000063.1:0-39675 GCF_042262625.1 Streptomyces sp. NPDC056347
GGCCGGGGCAGTTCGCCCCGGCCCGCCCGGTCCGTGTGCGTGCCGGTTCAGGCGCGCCGGTAGAACTCCACCTCGCCGACGGCGATCGGTCGTCCCTCGCCCTGGCCGGAGGCGGCCCTGGTCACCAGCTTGACGGAGACCGCGTCGCTGATGCGGGTCCGTTCGGTGAACTTGCCGGGCTTGTCGTTGAGCTTCAGCTTCACCGTCTCGGTGCCGCCGTCCTTCTTCGTGACGATCATCTCGATCTCGGTGGGCCTGCCCGTCTGCCGGAACTCCTCGGGCTTGGTGGACGACCCCGGGTAGATCACGACGCCGACCATGCGGAACGGCCGGTCGAAGGTGAAGGTGAGGGAGGCCCCCAGGTCGGGCGCCGCCCAGTACCTGTTGGTCAGGCTGTCGGTGACGGCCTTGGCCGGGTGGCCCGGGGTGTCGGCGCTCGCCGTGACCCCGCTGGGACCGATCTCCGCCGTCTTGCCGAGCTTGTCGCGTACGTCCTCGTAGGCGTACCGCCCCGCCGGTACGAGCAGGTAGCCCACGAACAGCAGGCCGACGACGGCCAGGGCCAGCACGGTGCGGCGCAGCGCCCGGCCCGATCCGCTCCTGACCCGGCGGCGGAACGGCCATACGGTCCGCCACCACGGCAGTGGCGCCGCCTCCTCCTTGGGCCGGAGGGGTGCGGCGCAGCGGCGGCAGAACCGGCGGCCCGGCAGGTTGGGCGTGCCGCAGGCCGGGCACGGCGGCCCGTCGGGCTCCTCCTCGGCCGCGACGGGGCGCACCACGGGCCGCCGGGTGACCGGTCTCGCGGGCTGCACCGCGCCCACGGGCTCGTCGGACCCGTCCGTTCGCGGGGCCGGGGGCTGCGGCTTCGCGGCAGCGGGCAGGGCCGGGCGCACCGCGGCGGGCGGGGCGGGTTCCGGGACCGGCTCAGGTTCCGGCGCCGGGTCCGGGTCCGGCGAAGACACCGGGGTCGGTGCCGGGGTCGGGGTCGTCACGGGGACCGGGGGCGGCGGTTCGGCCGGCTCGGGTGCACGGGTGCGCGCCGGTTCGACCGGGAGCGCGGGGACCGGGGTCGGCGGCTCGGGCGTGGGCTCGGGCGCCGTCCCGGAGGTCCGGCCGGCTGCCGGAGCGGTCGCCGGACCAGCGGCCGGTTCGGCCGCCGGGTCGCTGTCCGGAGCCGCGGGCCCGGTGGGCTCCGGGGCCGGGGCCGGGGCGGGGGCCGGGGCGGGGGTGCTGTCCGGCTGCCGGGAGGACCAGCCCAGGTAGGAACCGCAGTTCCCGCAGAATTCGTCGTCCTCGCGGTTGGCCGCACCGCACGCCGGACACGAGCGCATCGCGTCAGCCTCCTGTCTCGTCCGGTGGACCGGGCAGAATCTCCACCCGGTGCGTGAGGTGTACGGGGCAGGACGCGGCGACGACGTCCCGGACCCGGTTCGCGTCCACGGGCCGGCCGTCCGGCGCCCATACCCGTACCAGCAGTTCTCCGGTGGGTGCCGGAGGCAGCGCGGTGCCCGGTGCGTTCGACCAGGCGGCGCCACCACCGTCCCGGATGTCGGCCTCGACGCCGAAGCAGAGCCGGAGGTGTTCGAGCAGGCCCCGGCGGGTGCCGCGCCACCGGTGCAGTTCGACGGCGCGGGCGATCAGGGCCCGGCGCAGCTCCTGCGGCCAGGCCGGGTCGATGTCGGCCGCCACCCAGGACGACAGCCAGGACAGGAAGTCGGCCGGCGTGAGCGACGGGTCGAAGTAGGCGGGGAGGTTGTCCAGGGTGGACAGGACCGGCGCCAGCACGGTGTCGAGGCCCGCCGTGAACCGTTGCGCCAGGTCGTCGTCCGCGTACAGGGCGGGCAGCAGTCCGCCGATCGGATAGCGGCTGGGGAGTCCGGGTACCGCGGCTCGGGTCATACGCCGTCACCGGCCCCGCTCGTGGTGACCTCCACCTGGTGCTGGTGGGAGAAGACCAGGGCCCCGGGCGCGACGTCGATCCGCTGCACCGCCGCCCCCCGCCTGCCGGTGATCGGGTCCGCGGGGAACATGCGCACCTCCTCCACCAGGGCGACGCCGGGCACGTTCTGGAGCACCGCGAAGATCTCGCCGTACTGCACGGGCCTGCCGAAGGGCCATCCGGCTCCGTCGGCTCCGCCGCGCAGCGGGTCGATGTGGCGGAACAGCGCGGCGACCGCCTCGGCCCGGACCCGGTCCGCGTCACCGCCGGTGGTCACCAGCCGGGCGACCACGGTGACGCCCTGGTAGGCAGGGGGCTCCACCACCAGACGGGTGCCGACCAGGCGCCGTTCGTCGAGCCGTTCGGTGACCGCGGCGAGCACGGCGTCGGACGGGATCAGCTGCTCGAACCGGAGCTGCCCGCCCCGGTCGGGCACCGCGTCGGGCACCACCAGGACGCGTACCGCCCCGGCCTCGCCCGCGACGGCGGGCAGGCACCGCACCCGGCGCAGGGAGGGCGCGGCCTCGCGGGCGACGGACTCGTAGTCCCCGGCCGTGACCGCGCGTTCCTGGACCCGCAGGATGTTGGGGGCCCGGGTCTTCGCGTTCTCCACGGTCTCCCCGTCGACGCCGCCCCGGGCGGCCTCGCGGTTCTCCACCCCTGCCACGTACGGCACGGAGCTGCGCAGCACGCTGATGGCGCCGCGCGCGACGTTGCCGGCCGAGCCGCCGCCCGTACGGTAGCGGGGCACCCGCAGCTGTGCGCCCTTCTCGGGCACCGCCCCGTAGGAGCGCATCGTGCCGTCCGGTTCACGCACCTCCGGCGGGAAGGCGAACTCGCCGGACACGGCGTCGATCCGCACGTGCCGGTCGTCGGGCGCGGAGGTGCCGAAGTGCTCCACCGCGGTCCAGACCTCCCAGCCCTCCGCGGTGGACACCTGGACGACCGGGGGCTCCCCGTCCATCAGCAGCGGCGCGCGGCTCACCGTGAACCGCTGCCCGGCGACGCCCTCGGAGGTGCCGAGCGGGACGTCGAGGACGGTCTCGGCGTGTTCGACGTCCATGGTGCCGCCGACGGTGAAGACCTCCGCCTCGCGGATCGTCGGCGACTCGGAGTAGAACGGCTGGCCCGGCTCCGGCGCGGTGACCCGGCAGCGCAGCCATCCGGCCCGTACGCCCGCGGTGACCGAAGCGGTGTGCCCGGCCGGGACGAACACGATGACCTCGCCGGGCCGGTTGAGCCCGCCGGTGCTGTCGGTGCCGGTCTGGCAGACCACCCAGCGGGCCCCGTCCCACGCCTCCCACACCAGCGGCGGCTGGCGGGGGTCGACGCCCACGCCCTCCACCCGGCTGTCCAGCCGTACGGCGACGATGCACCGGGGCACGGCGGTGGGCAGCCCGAAGAGCAGGGCGTCACCGGGCTCCGGCCTGGGCTGGAAGCACGGGATGTCCTTGCCCGCGCCGAGCGGTGCGGTGCGGTCCGTCTGGTCTCCGGAGACGGGGGCGGTGACGAGCCTGACCAGCGAACTCGGCACGATGGCCAGTTCGCCGGCGGTGGAGAAGACCACGGACTCCTCGGTCTCGCCCCGGGCGGTGGCGACCTCGGTGCCCGCCGGGAGGCGCACGGTCTCCGGCTGCGGCGCGGAGAGCCAGAAGTCGACCTCGGCCCGCGCCACCGTGGGCGGGAAGAGGGTGATGCCGAGCAGGTCGAGGAAGGCCGCGTAGTTCTTGTCCGGTACCCGGTTCAGCCGGTAGAGCAGCTGGTCGACCATGTACGCGAAGGTCTCGATGAGGGTGACCCCGGGGTCGGACACGTTGTGATCGGTCCACTCCGGGGAGCGCTGCTGGACGTACCGCTTGGCCTCGTCGACCAGTTGCTGGAAGCGCCGGTCGTCCAGGTTGGGTGAGGGCAGGGCCATCAGCGTGCTCCCGCTTCGTCGGATCCCTCGGAGGACGGGATGGTGTAGAAGGGGAAGACGAGGTTGCGCAGGTCGTTGGTGGCCCGCACGGTGTAGTGCACGTCGATGTACAGGGTGCCCTCCTCGATGGCGTCGAACGCGATCACCACGTCGGTCACCTCGATGCGCGGCTCCCACCGCTCCAGCGAGGTGCGGACCTCGTGGGCGATGCGCCCGGCGGTGGCGCCGTCGCCGGGGGCGAAGACGTACTCGTGGATGCCGCAGCCGAACTCCGGGCGCATCGGCCGTTCGCCGGGGGCGGTGCCGAGGATCAGGCCGATCGCCTCCTCGATCTCGCGGTCCCGTTCCACCATGCCGATGCCGCCCGTGGCACCGACCCGCAGCGGGAAGCCCCAGCCGCGTCCGATGAATCCGCCGCCGCTCACATCGGGCCCCCGATCAGGACGTTCAGCGCGCCGCTGATGATGGGGGCGCCGCAGCTGGTGTTGTCCCGCATCCGGGCGGCGGGCAGTCCGCCGATCAGGACCTGTCCGCCGAGCGCGGCAGCCGGGTTGGGCATGATCATGTTGCCCGGTCCGAGTGCGGCGTGCGGGGGGACGACGCACACGTGCAGGCTCCCGGTGACGGCCGCGGGCCGCCCGCCGATCAGCACGGTGGCGACGGCCACCGCGCCCGGGGGCGGGGTGCCGATGACGCCGCCGTGGGCGGTGCTGTCGCCCGTGCGGGCTGCGGGGGGCATGGTCGGTTTTCTCCTCGCCGGTGAAAGGGACTCGCGGAACCGCCGAGTTGACGGCACCTCGGGTAGTGATGGTTGATCAGTTGATTCTGATGAGCTTCGCCTTGAGCACGCCGAGCAGTCCACCGTCGATGGTGACACCGGTCTTGCCGGTGACGTTCACCGAGCGGCCCTTGATGTCCACGTTTCCCGTTCCCGCGTCCAGGGTGATGCCGGACGAGGAGAGGGTCACGGAGCTGAGTGCCCGGCTGCCGCCGCGGGCGTACACGGTCAGGGTGATCTCGCCCTTGCGTTCGTCCAGCCGGACGTCGAGCCGTTTGTCTCCGGTGGCGATGCGGACGCCGGAGGGGCCGCGCGGCGCGTCCAGCAGCTCCAGCCGGTTGCCCGAACGGGACACCAGGGAGCGGCGGTTGACCTTTCCGCTGGTCGCGTCGACCAGCGGAACGTCGTGCGGGGACGGCTTGTCGACCCCGTTGTAGAGGCCGCCGATCACGTACGGACTGTCCAGCAGGCCCTGCTCGAACCCGACCAGTACCTCGTCGTTGACCTCGGGGCTGAACACTCCGCCGCCGCCCTGGCCGCCCCACTGCACGGTGCGGACCCAGTCGGTGACGTAGGTGTCGTCGAGCCAGGGGAACTTCAGCTTGACCCAGCCGCGTTCGGTCCTGCCCTCGCGGATGTCGGTGACCACGCCGATCGCCAGGCCCGGCATCCGCGGGCCGCGCGCGGGCGCGTTCGCGCCGCCGGCCAGTCCGGCCAGCGAACGGTCGGGGGCCGCGCTGACCAGGACGGTGGTCCGGTAGCCGCCGTTGGGTTCGAGCACGTGGTGCACGGCGGTCGCGGTGTAGCGTCCGGAGAACGCGGGGCCGACGTTTCCGAGGGCGACCGGTTCACCCGCCCGCAGATGGGGGTTGCCCTCGGCCACGGCTTCGATCTCCCCGAAGCCGGAGCTCACCGAGGCGGCCACCGACCCGGCCACCGCCGTGGCCTCGGCCTGGGTGCGGTACGGGGTGTCGGTGACCGTCATCCGGGCGCCCTTCCCGAACGCCCCGGCCACCGCCGACGGGCTCATCCCCGGGGTCACCGTCTCGCTGCGCACGGACTGCTCGCGGGCCACCAGCCGGGTCTTGGTGTCGACGTTCCAGCCGCGCACCTCCACACTGTCCGCCCCGTCCGCCCCGGTCAGCACCGCGCGCAGGGCGAGCAGATTGCGCCCGTACTCCAGGACCATCGGGTGGCGGCTCGCCGGGGTGGTCGGCGCGGGGGCGGAGGAGGCCGGTTTCGGCTTCACGAACTGGAGCATCCCCTGCTCGTCCACCCGCACCTGCGCTCCGCTCTCCCCCGCGAGGTACTGGAGGAACTCCCAGTCCGAGACGTTGGGCTGGGTGAGCTGCTTGTACGTGATCGGCGCGGCCTCGATCCTCCCGCAGGCCAGCCCGGCGTCCGCCGCGACCTTGCGGACGATGTCGGCGGTCTTCATGTTGCGGAAGGCCGCCACCTTCCGCCCGCGCTGGAGCCGGTGCGCCTTGGAGAAGGCCCGGATCACCGTGAACGATCCGGTGGTGTCGCTGTCCAGCTCGATCGCCGTGACCTCGCCGGTGAACAGCCGTTCGCGCCCCCGTTCCTGCACGGTGACCACGGAGATCTTCAACGGGTTGCCGATGGTGACACCGGTGGCGGTGAGCAGTTTGTGGTCGGGGTCGCGGTACATCAGCACGGCGGTGTCCGGCAGGCCGACGTTCTCGTCCACCACGCAGCTCACCAGCTGGGCGGCCCAGGCCGCCGGCAGTTCGGCGGGGACCTCGACGATGGGGTCGGCGGCGAAGGAACGTCCGGGGGCGGTCATCGGCCGGCCTCCCGGACATGGTCCTCCAGCCCGGGCACGAGCAGGTCCGTGCCGGGGATCAACTGCATCGGGTCGTCCACGTCGTTGGCCTCCGCGATGGTGCGCCACGCGGTGGCGTCGCCGTACTCCCGCCAGGCGAGCAACGGCAGGCTGTCCCCGGCGACGACCCGGTGGGTACGCCGCGCCTCCCGCGAGCCGGAGGTGGGGTTCTGGCCCGCCGGATCGACGCTCGCCTCCTCGATGGAAAGGGAACAGGTGGCGCGCAGCGGCTTCCCGTCGACGTCGAACAGGGTGTACGAGACCGAGAAGTTGGAGAGCACGCCGTCGAAGGAGGTGGACTTCGAGGTGCCCCAGTCGAAGCGGACCCAGGGGCTGGCGGGCGTCTTGTTGGCCAGGCTGCGCGGGGTGGGCACACAGGCCAGCATCATCTGCTCCACGGCCTTCTCGACCGAGTTGTCGTGGGTGGCGGTGGAGTCCAGGAAGACCTCCAGGGACAGGGTCCGGGGGCCGCTGCCCACGAACTCGGGCAGCGCGGACTGCCCGGCCGTCCGGGACGGGGTGCGCCGCCACTCGGTGCTCTTGCTCAGCGACAGCGTCGCGGGGTTGAACTGCAGGGTGATCCGGGCGAGGTTCGCGCCCGGTTTCACGCCGACGGTCGGCGGCGGTTCCATGATGGTCAGCTGGGCGCGAGCACGGCTCGCTCGGACAGCGGGTGACATTGTGCCCCTCCTCCCTGTTCTCTTCGGTGTCTACTTCTCGTGCGGTCCGGCGACATGACGTTTCATCAGGACGGCTCCAGGCCTTCGTGCGCGATCTCCAGCGTCTCGATCGCGGCCTGGGAGTTGGCGGGGTCGAAGGACGGCCCCTGCCAGCGGACCGGCACGATTCCGTGCACCTGCCAGCTGATGATGCGGCTGAGGTCCGGGCGGAGCGCGACGATCTCGCCGTCCTTGGGCTCGACCCGCTGGATCGTCTCGTTGAGCCAGCGCGCGATCTTGAGCGTGTCGGCGGTGACGGGGCGGGTCAGAGTGATGTTGGTCCAGGTGATCCGGCCCGGCAGTTGCCAGGTGAAACCGTTGTTGCCGCCCTCGGCGTACTGCTCCATCTCCACCTCGGCGCCCAGTCCCGAGCAGGTGTGGAACGCTCCCAGGTCGCTGCCCCCGATGACGAGCTTGAAGAACACGCTCGTCGCGAAGATGTTGTCCGTCATGTGCTTCTCTTCTTCCGGCTTCTTCCAAGTTCCTTGCTGCTTCCGCCCGTTCAACGGCCGGTCAGCGACGTCCGTCGTACAGCCGCCCGGTGCGTTCGCGGCCTCTGCGCAGGTCCGCGCGGATCAGCCGGCTCACCGGGTCGATCAGCCGACGGGCCAGTTCCTCGATGTCCGCCCCGGTGATCCGATGGGTCTCCGGGGCGTCCGCGGCGCCGGCCCGGGCGGGTGCCGCCGGCCCCGGGCGCCCCGGCGCCGGGGCGGGCTTCGCCTGGACCGCCCGGACCGGAACACCGGTGATCCCGGCGTCGGCCGCCGCGCGCTGGAGCACATCGGCGTGGTGCGCGGAGGTACCCGGGCGCGGCGCCGGGGCGGGCGGGGCTGAGGCCGGTGGGCGCTGCGGGATGCGTACCGAGAGGGCCGGCGGCCCCGGATGCGCGGAGCCGGGGCCGACGTCCGGCCCGGTGGGCGCGGCAGTGGCGGACTCGGGCACGACCGGCAGCGGTGCGCGCTGCACGGGGGTGACGGGCGCCCCCGGCCCGTGGGACGCGGGCGGATGCGGACGTACCACCGGGACGGCCGGCCGGGACGGTACGGAGGGGGCCGTCGCCCGGACCGGGGAAGCCGGACGCGCCACCGTGGGCGGCGGGGCCGGTCGGGCCGCGGCCGGCCGGGCCTGCGGGCGGGCACCGGCGGCTGCGGGATCGGAGGCCGCCCCACCCCCGCGTACCGAACGCTGTACGAGCCGCAGCAGGGAGCCGCCGCGCTCCCCCCGGCCGGCCCGCGCGCGCGGCCCCGGACCGGAGCCCGGCGCCGGAGCGGCACTCGGACCGTCACCCGCCGGAGCGGAACGCGGCCCGGGGGCCGCGGCGGCGTCGGGGGTGGACGCGGGAGCGGGTGTGCGTACGACGGTATCGTCGGAGGCCGTTGTCCTCGGTGCCGGTCCCGGGGCGGTCGCGGGCGGGCGGTTCGGGCCGGGGTTGCCAGTCCCCCGCGGCGGGGCGGCGGGGACCTGCTGGGGCGTGTCGCGGCGCCAGGTGGCCGGCACGACCGGAGGACGGGCCGTGCCCCGCGCCGCCGGACCGGAGAAGCCCTCCCCGGAGCCGGTGTTCACCTTCAGGGTGCGGCCCGTGAGCAGGGGGCGTGACCGCTGGACGGCGGGCAGTGTCGGCATGGCGCGGGTGGCCGTTCCGGATACCCGTCCCGGTGCGCGGTCCGGGGTGATCCGGCGGATGCGTACCGGCTGCACGGGGACGGGGGCGGTGGGGGCCGGCTTCGAGGGCTTGGTGTTCCGGGGTCCGGCGGTGTCCGGGGGCGTGGCGCCGGTCGGCGTCGCGCTCCTGGAGGTGCTGCTCGCGGGGGTGCTGCCCGCGGGCGTGGCGTTCAGGGGCGTGGCGTTCGTGGCGGCGCTGTTCGCCGTCCGCTGGACCGGTGCGGCGCCCGGGGTCGCGGTGCCGGGGCCCCCGGGTGCGGCGGAGGCGCGCAGCGGCAGGCCGGCGGACGCGTTCGGGGACTTCTGCGTCGGTCCGGTCGGGGTGACGGAGGGCAGCGGCGTCCCGGGCCCCTGCCCCTGTGCGATCTCCGGCTGCGGGCCCGCGGCTCCTGACCGGGTCCGGCCGCGGCCGCCGAGCAGCGGTGCGTCGTTGCCGAGCCGGGCGGTCGACGGGAGCGACGGGAGCGGGGTGCCGATCCCGCCACGGGCGCGGGCCTGCGCAGCGGACCCGCCGGGCCGCGCCGGCTGCGCGGACCGGGACACCGGGTTCGGCCCATCCACGTGCGAGGCTCCCGCTCCGGGGGCCGACGATGACCGGGGGGCCGAAGGCCCCTCCGCCGTCCTGCCCGCCGGGCCCTGCGGAGGCAGGGGCGAGGACGGAGACGACTGCGCGCGGGTGGCCGCGGAGGCGGGCGAGGGCGCGGGCGAGGTGGTCCCCGCCGAGGCCGTGGCGTCCGCTGCCTGACGCTGGACCACGGGCAGGCCCGCTCCCGGCTGCCCTTGCGGGACGGGTGCCGCGGGCGCGCTGCGCGGGGCCGGGGCCGCGGGTACCGCCCCTGTGGGCATTTCCCGCAGGGGGCGGCCCAGTGCTGGACGCACCGTCTCGACGGAGGTGCGATCAGCCGCGGGGCGGTCGGCCGTCGGTGCGGCGTCCGGTGCGGTCCCGGGGCCCTCCGGGCGCACGGCCGGGTCCGGCTGCGCCGTACGGGGGCGCGCCGCTCGCGGTGCGGCCTGTGCTTCCGCTGCCGTGGGCGTCACGGGGGTGGTGACGGTGGCCGGTGCGATCCCGGCGATCCGCCGCAGCGGCATCGCGGGGCGCCGGGCGACGATCAGGGGCGGCGCGGTCCGCTGCGGGCGTACCGCCGCGGACCGGGTCCGCGGGGCCCGGGCAGGACTCGGTGCGGGATCCGCCGGACGCTGCGGAGAAGCCGAGGCCGACGGCGCCGCCGGGTCGACGGCCGGCGTCCCGGATGCGGCCGGGGCCGTCCCCGTACGCCTCTCCGGGGCCGGTTCCGGCGCGGCCGGGCTGCCGGGGCTCCGGCCCGGTGCCCCGCCGGCCCGCTGGACGGTGGCAGGGGCAGGCTTCCCGGTCACCCTGCCCCTGCCGGTCGCATGGCCCGCCGGAGCAGACGCCGGACGGGCACCACCGGTGTCCGGTTCCGCCTCTGCGGGTTGGGCAGCGCGCAGCAGCAGCGGCCCGCCCGGGGCCTCGGAGCGCGCGGCGCCCGGACGGGCGACACCGTGGATGAGTCCCACCGGCGCGGACGGGAGTACGGCATGGCCGAGTTCGCTGCCGAAGCCGAGGTCCTGCCAGGAGGCGAGGCCGTCCCGGAACCGCAGTCCGTCGCTGACCCCGATCGACGACCGGGCGACGGTGACCGCCACCGGGGCCACCCGCCGCCAGCCGCCGTCCCAGTCACCGGCCGTACGTGCGGCCGCGCCGTCCTCCCGGCCCGGCTCCGGGTCCGGCGCCGGCTCCGGGGCGTGCCCGGTGCCGGCACCGTCCCGCAGCGGCGCCGCGGACCGCTCCCGGTCCGTCCTGCGGAACCAGCTTCCGAACCCCACACGATCACCCGCCTTCGTTGACGCGGGTGTTGATCCGCGCTATCTCCCGCACCCATTCCTGACGCTCGCCGTGGGTGAGGTCGAGAATGTCCTCTCGCTGCCAGTGGAAGTGGTAGGCGATGTACGCGATCTCCTCCCGCAGGCGGGGAAGGGCGTACGTCACGATTCCCCCAGGCGCCCACCCGAGAGGTCCACCTCGAACGACCCCTGACACAGCGGACAGGTCACCGCCGCGTGGGTGTGGCCCTCGCTGTTGATCCGGCGGTAGAAGTCCTGGAGGAACGCCACGTCCGTGGCGTACATCCGCTCGACGACCCCGGCGTGCACATCGGTGATGGTGCCGAGCCGGGTGATCACCTGGCTCAGCAGCACCACGCTCAGATACGCCGGGTTCTCCTTCACCCGCAGGTCGATCTGCGGGCGCAGTTCGTCGCGGGCCGTCGCCAGCCGCATCGAGCCCGTCCGGTGGACCTGCCCGTCGTCGTCGACGTAACCGCGCGGGAGCTCGAACTCGAACTCCGTACGCAGATCGGGCTGCTGGTTCCGGGCGGCGGGAGGCGCGGGCGCCTGGGCCTGCGCCTCCTCCCGTGCGGCGGACGTGGCCGAGGCGAGGTTGTCGAGGACTTCGTCGAGCCCGCCCGACGTAACGGTCCGGCGCCTCATTCGACCACGATCTCCTCGAAGGTGATGGTCACCGACTCGGTGGCGGCGCTGGACTCACCGGCCTTCAGGGAGGGCCCTTCCCACTTGCTGGCCCAGCCCTGCATCAGCTGGATGCGCCGGACCGTGTCACCCTTGGAGTCCTTGATCTCGATGGTGAGGTTCTGGCGCGCGGTGTCGACCGCTCCGTTGTTGAGCGTTTCCTTGATCCACTTGGTGAACTCGCTGCTCTTGTCGAGCCCGCGGGTGATGGTCACCTCGCCCGCCTGGCGCGCGCCGGGCTGCTTGCGGATGATCTGCTTGCCCTCGGCGGTCACCTGACGGACCTCGACGACTTCCTCCTCGACCGTCAGGCCGCTGATCTCCTGGATCGACTCGACGAGATAGCCGCCGAGTTGCACGCCGAAGACGTGAGTGGAAAGAGCATCGCCCTCTGCCATGACTCTGTGTCACCTGTTCCGTTCTTGCGGACCCTGCCGGGTCACTCGTTGACGAGGCTGGTGCTGTCGGAGAACTGCGCGAGGCGGAAGACCACGAACTCCGCGGGCTTCACCGGGGCGACGCCGATCTCGCAGACGACCTGACCGAGGTCGATCGACTCCTGCGGGTTGTTGTCACGGTCGCACTTGACGTAGAACGCCTCCTCGGCCGTGCGGCCGAAGAGGGCGCCCCGGCGCCACTCCTCGGTGAGGAACGCGGTGACATTGCGCCGGATGCTCGACCACAGGCGGTCGTCGTTCGGCTCGAACACCACCCACTGGGTGCCCAGGAGGATCGACTCCTCCAGGTAGTTGAAGAGGCGGCGCACGTTGAGGTAGCGCCAGGCCGGGTCGGAGGAGAGGGTGCGCGCGCCCCAGATCCGGATGCCGCGCCCGGGGAAGGCGCGTACGCAGTTGACGCCGATCGGGTTGAGCAGGTCCTGCTCGCCCTTGCTGAGGCGGACCTCCAGGTCCAGCGCGCCGCGGATGACCTCGTTGGCGGGGGCCTTGTGCACACCGCGCTCGCCGTCGCTGCGCGCCCAGACACCGGCGACGTGACCGCTCGGCGGGACCAGGGTGTTCTGGCCGGTCGCCGGGTCGAAGACCTTGAGCCACGGGTAGTACACGGTCGCGTAGCGCGAGTCGTATCCGGCGTCGTCGTTGCGCCAGGTTCGCACGCGCTGGGCGTTCATGCCGGGCGGGGTGTCCAGGACGGCGACCCGGTCGCCCATCTGCTCGCAGTGCGAGATCACGGCCAGTTGTACGGCCTTGACGCCGTCGGCGTCGATGTCCCCGCGCTGGTAGGCGCTCATCAGGTCCGGGACGGCGACCATGGTGATCTCGTCGATCGCCTCGAGACCGGCGAAACCGGTACGGGCGGTGGCGTCGCCGACGTACTCGGCCGGGTCGATCCGGGCGACTCCGGCGCCGGGGGCGGCGGCCGGGGCGAGGGCGAGGGTCTGGTTCTCCGGGCGGGCCGGGGTCGCGCCGGGCGCCTCGGTGACCTGGATGAACTTGGACTGGCGGGTCTGGGTGACCAGGTAGCCCTTGACGTTCTTGCGGCTGGAGACGTCGAAGGTCTCCACCACCTTGCCGGCCTGCCGCACCAGCAGCCGGAACCGGTCCTCCGGGGAGTTCTCGCCCTCGGCGTCGGCCACCTCGACGGAGAGCTCCCCGCTCACGCCGGGCCGGGCGGAGACCTGGAAGCCCCCGAGTGCCGCGGAAGCGACCGCCGCGGCCGCCCCGGCCTGGCCGGAGCCCTCCGCGGGGCCGCCGATGCGCACGATGTACGCCGCGCCGCCGCCGTTGGCGAAGTAGCCGTAGACCGCGGGCGTCAGATACGTGTCCGGGGTGAAAGTACCGAAGGTCTGGACGTACTGGTCCCAGTTCGTCACCAGCGTCGGCTGGTGGAAGGGTCCGGACTCCGCGAAACCGACGAAGGCTGCGACCGCGGTGCCGACTCCCTCGATGGGCCGTGCTCCGGACTGCACCTCCTCCACGTATACACCGGGGGTGAGGTACGACGGCATGCTCGCTCCTTCGCGTGGTCGTTCGTTCGTCGCCGAGTCTTCCCCGGCGGCCGTGGCGGACAGTAGGTCCCAAGGTCCTGGGCACGGGGCAAGAACACTGCCTTCCCGGGCACCCGTGCGGCGGGAATTGCTTCCCCTCACGGACCGGCAGTGGCGTGCGCCACGTTTCTCGCGCCGGCCGCATGACGGCAAGGTGTACAACTCGTTTCGGCAAGAATTCCACTGCTTCCACCGGCGTGTTGCGCGGCGGAATTACCCTTACCCTGCTAGGGCGAATGGCGTCGCACATGCCCCCTGCCGGGCATTCCCGGAGGCGCCCGACGAGCCCCGCGGCAACCCCGCATCGAGCTTTGCCAGGCGTAAACCAGCCAGAATCGAGAACAGGCCGCAACCCCCGACCGACCGTTCGGAAACCCGCTCCCCAAAGGGGAGTTGACCTTTCGCCGGGCCCTTCCGGCGTTCCCGGAAGGGCCGCGGACCGAAAATCCCGCGCCATCCCGGCGCAAAGGAGCAACCGAAAGGTCCAGACCCTTCATCTGTACAGGCGAAAGAAACTGCCACATGCCCGGCAAGGCGGGTTTCACTCGACGGGGGTATCTGCTGTTCTCATCCTTCGCGGGGGAAGCCGGGGACCCGGCGCTTTTGTTTCTACCGGGCGAGATCTCGCAGCTCACCGCTGACGTTGAGCACCTGGTGGCATTCGGAGGCCTGGGTTCCGGTCGCTGGTGTGCCGGGCTTGGCACAGGTCACGGAAGCGGTGACGGTCTCGTTCTCCTGGATCTCGATGGGGGTGACCCAGTGGTAGTCCTGGTTGCGGAAGGTCTCCAGGGCGATGGTGGTGATCTTCCGCGCGCCGAAGGAGATCGTCAGCACCCCTTCGTCGCCCTGGAAGTTGGCCACGACGATGTCGGTGATCCCGAAGACCTTGCCCTTCTCGACGCGGTACGCCTTGTCCTTCTTGGCCCCGGGAGCGGTCTGCACGTCGATCGTCGCCGAGCTCTGCGTGGAGCCCCCGTCCCCGCCGCCCGATCCGGAGCCGCCCGAACCACCGGAACCACCGGACGTGTTGGGCTTGCCCTTGCCGTCCCCCTGGCCCTTGCCGTCCCCCTGGTCGCCCGCGCCGCCCGCCGAGCTGTCCTGCTTGCCGTCGGGGTTCTTCTCCTGCGCGGCCTTGGCCACCGCCTCCTTCGCGCTGCTGTTGATCGCGGGGCGGATCAGTGCGAACCAGGCCAGCAGCAGCGCGAGCAGCGCGGCCAGGACGATCAGCAGCCACCGGGGCAGTACGGGCAGTTGCGCGAACTCACCGGGCACCGTCCCGGTGCGGCCGGGCTCCTCCGTACCTTCCTCGGTGCCCTCGGCGGCCCGGACCTCGAACGGCCAGGCGACCGGCTTGCCGAACCAGATCAGCTTCCGGGTCCTGACCCTCAGCCCCACCTCGGCGGACTCGCCCGGTTCCAGGCGGCGTCGGGCCGGAGTGAAGGCGAGCCGGAGCTCCTCACCGTCCTGTTTTCCGGTGAACCCCAGGTCGACCGGGGTGTTGCCCCGGTTCTGCACCGCGGTCCGGAAGCGGGCACCGAGCCAGCCGGAGCGCCTGCGCGGGTCCAGGTCCGCCCGCAGCTCGTGGAAGGGCTCGACGATCACCGTGGCCTCGGGAACGGCCACCGACTCGGGGTGCTCCGCGGGCAGAACCCGTACACCCAGAGGGATTTCACCGGCGCGGACCTCGAAGGACCGGGGCGGCGCGAGCCGCACGGTCACCACCTCGGAGGTTCCGGGGTAGAGCGACACTCTCGCCGGCTCGACAGTGCTCCACGCGGCACAGTCGCCGACCACTTCGAGGGTGTACGCCTCAACGATGTCCCCGTCGTTGCGCACGGTCAGTGTGGTCGTCGCTTCGGCGCCGGGCGACACCGTCACCGTGGGCGTTTCGAGTTCGGCAGATGTGGTCACGATGCGACGTTAGGCCGAGACCGGGGCCCGGCAGCAGAGACGCGAGGGCAACGATCGGGCAGGGGTGGTGCCCCGCGGGCCCACCGGTCCGGTGTCCCGGCGGCCCTCCCGCGGGCCCGTTCACCCTGCCGGGGACCGGTGCGGCCGAGCGCGGCAACGGGGGTATCGAACGGGAAGCTTCTGAGAAGGACAGGCACGCAAACGAAATGACGATCACAGCAGAATCGATGAACGGGTCGGCGGACCGCAGCCGGTACCGCAGGCCCACCGCGTCGGAACGCCTCGCGGCGGCCGGCACCAACAGACTTCCGGGGGACAGGGTCTCCGTCGCCGTGTACGCGGAGGACCTGATCCTGCGGACCGGTGTGGTTCATCAACTACGCCCGCGTCCGGACATAGAGCTGGTGGACGAGGCCGAGGCGGACCGCGCCCAGGTCTCGCTGGTGGTGGTGGACATGGTGGACGAACGCACCATCCAGCTGCTCCAGCGCCTCCAGCGCAACACCGCGACCCGTACCGGGCTCGTCGTCGGGTTCTTCGAGTCGGGCGCGCTCCAGACCATGATCGAGTGCGGGGTCGCGGCCGTGCTGCGGCGCGCCGAGGCCAACCAGGACAGTCTGGCGCACCTGGTCACGGCGATGGCTAACGGTGAGGGAGTACTGCCCGGTGACCTGCTCGGCAAGCTCCTCGACCATGTCAGCAGCCTCCAGCGCACCGTCCTCGACCCCCGCGGGCTCTCCTTGTCCACGCTCACGACCCGGGAGGCGGAGATGATCAGGCTCGTGTCGGAGGGCTACGGCACCGCCGAGATCGCGCAGAAGACCTCGTACTCCGAACGCACCGTCAAGAACGTGCTGCACGAGGTGGTGACCCGGCTCGAACTGCGCAACCGGGCCCACGCCGTCGGCTACACCATGCGCCACGGGCTGATCTGAGCCCCGCCGCGGGCCCCCGCGCGGCCGGCCGGTCCGGGCCGCACCGCGCGGGGGTCCGCCGGTCCGTACGGTCCCGGGCCGGTGGGGTGGACGGCGGGGCGCCGCAAAGGGCAACCGTCGCTTCCCCCGGTCCGGGTACTCCGGACCTGTCCCCCGCCCGGCGCAGCCGCGATGCTGGACTTGGAGAGTCATCGACAGACTGTGAGGTGGGCCGTGACCGGCACTGCTGGCCCTGCGAGGCATACCAGGCTGGGCCGACTGGTGGGCGCCGTGATGCTGTTGGCACCGCTGCTGGTGGCGGGATCCGCGTCCGCCCCGCAGGGTGCGCCACGGCTGGCCGCGGCGGCGGACGAGACCCCGGCCGACGCCGGGCGCATCACCTACGCCGGGACCGAGCACCGCAGCATCGGCCGGGTGACCGGCACGACCAGCTCCGACCCGCTGTTCGGGGACGGACCGGCCCACTACGACCAGGACCCGTTCGTACGCGGCGACCGGATGGTCTTCACCAGCCTGCGCGACAGTGTGCGCCCCCAGGTGTACGTGCGCGAGGCGGACGGCACGGTACGCAAGCTCACCGGCGAGCGGGACGCCGCCCACCCCGAACTCTCCCCGGACGGACAGCTGGTGGTGTTCGACTCCGCGGAGCGGGGGGCGGACGGCCTGGTCCAGCGCGACCTGTGGGTCGTCGGCGTCGACGGCACCGGTCTGCGGCGGCTGACGGACACCCGCAACAACGAGACCTCCCCCACCTTCTCCCCGGACGGCAAACGCGTCGCGTTCTCCTGCGACTCCGGCCCCGAAGGCGCCGGGCTCATCTACGAACAGGCCGTGTCCGGTGGGGCGGCGAGGGTCGTCAGCAACGCGACCGGCAGCGCGACCGAACCCGCGTGGAACCCGGTGGACGACGACGCCCACCGCGACCAGATCGCGTACACCCTCAACCCCTCCGCGAAGGAGGACGATCCGAGGCTGTGGGTGACCGAGGGACGCCCCGGCACCGACCGCGCGCTGCTGGGCGGCGGGCTGGCGACCTGGCGCACCCGCTCGGCCGCCTGGCTGTCGGACGGATCGGGTCTGCTCTACCTCGGCCGCGACTGCACGTGCCAGTACGAACGTGTCTACCGGGGAATCGCCTTCGACGGGGCCGTACCGAGGACCGAACTGGACGAGAACCGCAAGGTCGACTCCCCCACCTGGACGGGCCCGTTGGACGGCGGGACCGCCATCGTCTCCCGTCAGACGTCGCGCAGGCCGGGCAACGACAACGAGGACAAGACGGTTGTCGCGACGCTCCAGGACGTCCGGCAGGACGGCTCGGACCCCCGGGACCTCGGGATCACCGTCCTGCACGAGGATCCCCAGGCCACCGAGACGAGCGACAAGGACCTGCTGTTCGATCCGAACGACGGGTACGACCCGTGGACCGAGCGGCAGAGCTACACCCCGGACGGCCGGCGCATCGTCATGACCCGCTTCGAGACCCTGGACGGGATCCGCTCCGAACGGATCTGGCTGGCCGACGCCGACGGCGGCAACCCTGCGGTGATGCCGCTCGACGGGCGCAACCCCGGTGACTGGGACACCGACCCCGCGTTCTCGCCGGACGGCACCAAGCTGGCGTTCACCAGGACCTCACCCGGCGGGGCCGGCGACAAGGCGGGGCCGAGCAGCATCCTCGTCGCGGACGTCGCGACGGGCGCGATCATCGGCAAGGTCGTGCCCCCGGCCGGGGAGTTGACGGGGCAGGACGCGCAGCCCGCCTGGTCGCCGGACGGCACCACCCTCGCCTTCACCCGCAACCATGTGATCCGGGGCCTGGGCGGCATCAAGCACATCTGGACCGCGCCGGTGGCCCATCTCGACCAGCAGCACGACCTCAGCGCCACGATCTGTCCCGGTGAGTGCAAGAAGATCGACGACAGCCCCGCCTTCTCCCCCGACGGCACCAGCATCGCCTTCAACCGCAAGGACGGCGGCAACGACCAGAACAGCGGGCGCGGCGGCATCCTGATCACCTCGCTCAACGGTGGCGAGTGCCGGGTGGCGCTCCCGGCCGGCCCGGGCGGCGACCCGGCCGCCTGCGGCCAGGACCTTCCGGACACCCCGCCGGGCGGCCCTTTCCAGCCCCGTGACGTGGCCTGGTCGCCGGACGGCGGGCGGCTGGTGCTGAGTTCGCGCCGCGGTTCCGCGGCGAACTCCCCGGAGCAGCTGTCCGTGCTGGACCTGGCCTCCGGAACCCTGACCCCGTTCGGTGAGCGGCTCGCCGGGCGGCAGAAGGAGCCCGCCTTCCAGCAGTCGGTCGACCTGTCCCTGACCGCTCCGCCCACCGCTCCCGCGGTGGAGGTCGGCGCCACCGGGGAGGTGACGGTCACGGTCACCGACCGGGGTCCCGCCGCCTCGCCCGGCACCGTGCTCACCCTCGACGCCCCGCCCGGAGTGCGTCTGGAGGAGCTCACCACCCCGGTCGGGTCCTGCGCCGCCGGCTCGCCCCAGTGCGATCTGGGAGTCCTCCGGCCGGGCCAGAGCGTGACGGTGACCGCCCGGCTGACCGGGGTGACCACGGGTGACCAGCGGATCGGCTGGTCGGTCGCCGGGTCCGTGGTGGACCCGAACCCCACGGACAACGCCACCGGGACGACCGTTCCGGTCAAGGACGCCCCCGCGCCCACTCCGTCCCCGACGCCCACCACGCCCAGGCCGCCGGCCCCCGAGCCGCCCGCGCCGAAGGCCGGACCGGGCGTCACGGTGAAGGCGCAGCCCAGCCCCGGCTACGTCGGCGGCCGCGTCGTGGTGACGTACACCGTCCGCAACGGCAGGAACGCGCTGGCCACCGGGTTGCGGCTGAAGCTCGGGCTCCCGGCCGGCATCCCGGCGGGCCCGCTTCCGTCGGGCTGCGGGCAGGGCTCGTGCGCGCTGCCCGACCTGGCTCCGGGCGCCTCCACGGTCGTCCGGGTCGTCCTCGAACCCGACCGGGCACTGACCGCGACCATCACCGCGACGCTCACCACCACCGGCACCGACGCCGACAGGGGCGACAACGTGTCCCGGAGGAAGCTGCGCATCCTCCAGCCCCGGATCATCACGGTGCCCGAGGTCGGCAAGCCGGGATTCGTCACCTCCGTGCGGGGCAAGGACTTCCCGCCCGGCGCCCCGGTGAAGCTGACGTGGAAGCCCGGGATCACGGCGGCGGCGGTGCCCACGGTCCCGCGTCGGGACGGTACGTTCATCGCGCAGTTGCTGATCCTGGCGAAGGACGAGACGGGGCCGCGCACCATCACCGCCACCGGGCCCGGGTTCAAGGCGGCCCCGGTGGACTTCCTGGTGGTCAGCGGGACCATGGTCCCGCCGGACGAGGTGGGACGCCGATGATCCACGAAGTCGACGAGGGGCTGCGGCTGCTGCTGATCGACGCCGGGCTCCAGGAGAGCGGGGTCGACCTGGTCTTCGACGCTCCGACGAAGGAGTGGTCGGCCCGGCGCAACGCGCCCACGATCAGCGTCTTCCTGCACCGCATCCGGGAGGACGCCACCCGGCGCCGCACCGGTACGGCCGAGGAGCACGACGAGCAGGGCATGGTCATCGGCTGGCGGACCCCGCCGCGGTGGTTCGAACTGACCTATCTGGTGACCGCCTGGACCAACCATCCGCAGGACGAGCACCGCCTGCTGTCCGAGGTGTTGCGCTGCCTCGTACGGTCCGACGTGCTGCCCGACCGGATGCGTACGGGAAGCCTCGCCGAGCTGGGGCTGGCCGTCGAGATCGAGGCGGCGGGCCCGGGCATCGACGGGCCGTCGGCCTCGGACGTGTGGTCCGCGCTCGGCGGTGAGCTCAAGGCCGCGATCGATCTGCGGGTGTGGGCACCGCTGGCCGGTGAGCGGACGGAGTCCGGGCCTCCGGTCACCGAGGGGCTGGTGGTGCGGACCGCCGCCGCCCGGGACGGCGAGGAGGCGGGCCCGGGACGCCGGCTGCGCTACGACGGCGCGTCCGACCCCGGTGCGCGGGGCTTCGCGGCCGAGCGCGAGCGGCAGCTGCCGCCGGGCCGGCGCCGTCGCGGGGGCGCCGCCCGATGACCACGGCACGCGGTACGCGCAACGACCGGGAGGCTGCCGCCGCCCCGGCCGCGGCCGTCGCGGACCTCTGGGAGCAGCTGGTCCACGTCGAGCGGCGGGTCAGGGACGCAGTGGCGGTGCGGCGCGGAGCCGACCCGCAGCCGGACGACCCGTTCCGGGGGCAGTACCTCACCCCCGAGGCGGCGGCACGGATCGTGGAGTCCAGGGACGCGTTCACCCCGGTCCCCGCGTACGGCTCCGGGCCGGGCCCGCAGTCCCCGCCCGGCAGCCGGCTCCGGCGGCTCGCCGAGGACTTCGGGCTGCTGCCGATCGACGTCGAGCTGCTCCTCGTCGCGACGGCCCCGGACATCGACAGCCGGTTCGAGCGGCTGTACGGGTATCTCAACGACGACCTCACCCGGCGCCGGCCCACCATCGGTCTGGCGCTGGAACTGTGCGGGCTGCCCGCCGCGAGCGGCGGCCGGTTCCGGTTCGCGCCGTCCGCGCCGCTGGTGGCGGGCGGGCTGGTGGAGGTGACGGAGCCGGAGCGGCCGCTGCTCTCCCGGGTGCTGCGGGTGCCGGACAGGGTCACCGCCCATCTGCTCGGCGACGACGTGGTCGACGGGAGGCTGCGCGGGACCGTCCGGGCGGCCGGGCCCGGCGTGGCGGCCGAGGACGGTCCGCTGGTCCGGCGGGTCGCGGCGGCGCTGGGCACCGGGAGCGGGCTGGTGCATCTGCTCGACCGGGGCGGTGATCCGGGCGGGCTGGCGGTCGGTGCGCTGCTCGCCGCGGGGCGCCGTCCGCTGGTCGTGGACATCGCGGCCCTCACCGCCCTGTCCGAGCCGGAGGAGATTCTCCGGATCCTGGCGGCCGAGGCCCGGCTGAGCGGTGGCGGGGTCGTCCTCGGGCCGCTGGAGGCGCTGGCCCCGGAACGGCCCGAGCGGGGCCGGCTGCTCGGGAGCCTGTGCGCGGAGGCCGGCGGGGTGCCGCTGGCCGTGTACGGGAAGAAGCACTGGGATCCGCTGTGGGCCGGGGAGAGCCCGGTCGTCGTCCCCGTACCGTCCCCCGGTCCGCAGGAGTCGGCGCGCAGATGGCACCGGGCGCTGACCGAGGCGGGCGCGGCGGTCGGGCTGCCCTTCGGGGGCGGACCGGACGACGAAGAACTCGTCGGGGCCACCGCCTCCTACGGGCTCGACTCCATGCAGGTACGCAGGGCCTCCGTGGTCGCCTCCCGGCTGGCGGCGGCGGAGAACCGGCCGCTGGAGACGCGGGACCTGCGGGCGGCGGTCCGGGCGCAGAACGGGGCGGGGCTCGAACGGCTCGCCCGGCGCATCGAGCCGACGGTCGGCTGGGACGATCTCGTCCTGCCCCCGACGACCCGGCGCGAGCTGTCCGAACTCGCCCTGCGCGCCCGCCACCGGGACCGGGTCCTCGGGGAGTGGCGGATGCGGCCGGGCGGTGGCCGGGGGCGCGGGATCATCGCGTTGTTCGCGGGCGAGTCCGGCACCGGCAAGACCATGTCCGCCGAGGTGCTGGCTTCGGAGCTCGGTATGGAGCTCTATGTGATCGACCTGTCCACGGTGGTCGACAAGTACATCGGCGAGACCGAGAAGAACCTCGAAAGGATCTTCGTCGAGGCGTCCGACGTCAACGGCATCCTGTTGTTCGACGAGGCGGACGCCATCTTCGGCAAGCGCTCGCAGGTGAAGGACGCGCACGACCGGCACGCCAATGTGGAGTCCGCCTATCTGCTGCAGCGGATGGAGTCCTTCGACGGGATCGCGGTGCTGACCACCAATCTGCGGGGCAATCTCGACGAGGCGTTCACCCGCCGCCTCGACGTGATCGCGGAGTTCCCGGTTCCGGATGCCGCGCAGCGGCTCGCCCTGTGGGACCGCTGCCTGGGGACGGCGATCCCCCGCGGGACCGGGCTCGACCTGGAGTTCTGTGCGGAGCGTTTCCAGCTGGCGGGCGGGTCGATCCGGGCCTGCGCGGTGACCGCCGCCTATCTGGCGGCGGAGTCGGGGCAGCCGCTGGGCATGGAGCAGATCGTCGCGGCGGTGCTCCAGGAGTACCGCAAGCTCGGGCGGCTGGTCCGGGACAGCGAGTTCGGCCCTTGGCTGGACCGGGCCCGGCCGGGCGACGGTGTGTAGGCCGCCCGGCCGGATCAGGCCGGGGTCCCGGTCCCGGGGGCCCTGCGCACCGGGTGCTTGCTGAGGATGGACACGCGGTTGAAGGCGTTGATCGTGATCGCCACCCAGATGACCGCGGAGAGCTCCGTGTCGTCGAACACCTCGCGGGCCGCGCCGTAGGCCCTCTCCTGCGCGTCCGCGTCCGCGGGGTGGGTGGTGGCCTCCGCCAGGGCGAGGGCGGCGCGTTCCCGTGCCGTGAACACCTCGGTGTCCCGCCAGGCGGCCAGGACCCCGAGGCGCTGGGTGGACTCCCCCGCGCGCAGGGCCGCCCGGGTGTGGACGTCCAGGCAGTAGGCGCAGCCGTTGAGCTGCGAGACGCGGAGGTTGACGAGCTCCACCAGCACCCGGTCCAGGCCCGCGTCGGCGGCACCCGCGCGCACGGCCTCGGATGTCTGGACCAGGGCGTGGTACGCCTTGGGGGACTGCTTGTCGACGTAGACCCGCCGACGGTCCTGGGGTGTGGTGGCGCTCACTCGGGTCTCCTTCTGGCCGGGGCGGCCCGTGGCGCGCTTGCCGTGCGCCCCGGACCGTGGTCTCCTATGATCCAGACATGATAGTTGAATATCCAACAAGAATGATGCCGGGGGTGGCCCACGATGAGCAACGTTGAGACGGATCCGGCCGAGGTGCGCTGCGCGGCCTCGGCCGACGACGGGCACGGCGACGATGCCCCCCTGGTCGAGGTGCTGCCGGCCCGCGACGTCCCGTTGGGCGGCCCGCGGGCGATGACGGTGCGCCGCACCCTGCCGCAGCGGTCCCGCAGCCTGATCGGCGCCTGGTGCTTCGCCGACCACTACGGCCCGGACGATGTCGCCGCGACGGGCGGCATGGATGTCGCGCCCCACCCGCACACCGGACTGCAGACCGTGTCCTGGCTCTTCACCGGGGAGATCGAGCACCGCGACAGTCTGGGCAGCCACGCCTTCGTCCGCCCCGGAGAGCTCAACCTCATGACCGGCGGGCACGGCATCAGCCACACGGAAGTATCGACGCCGCGCACCACGATCCTGCACGGCGCCCAGCTCTGGGTGGCGCTCCCCGAGGAGCACCGGCACGCGGACCGCGACTTCCAGCACTACGTCCCCGAGCCGGTCCGGGCGGACGGGGCCGTGGCCCGGGTCTTCCTCGGGACGCTGTGCGGTGACACCTCACCCGTGCGCACCTTCACCCCGCTGCTCGGTGCCGAGCTCGTCCTCGACCCGCACGTGAGCCTCACCCTCGCCGTCGACCCCGGGTTCGAGCACGGCGTCCTCGTCGACGCGGGCGGCATCCGCCTGGGCGACACCCCCGTACAGCGGGCGGAGCTGGGTTACGTCGGCCCCGGCCGCGACACCCTGACGCTCACCAACACCTCCGCGGAGCCGACCCGGCTGCTGCTGCTCGGCGGCCCGCCGTTCGGGGAGGAGATCGTCATGTGGTGGAACTTCATCGGGCGGTCCCACGAAGACATCGCCCAGGCCCGTCAGGACTGGCAGAACGCCTCCGACCGCTTCGGCGAGGTCCACGGCTACCCGGGCGACCGCCTCCCCGCACCCGAACTCCCCAACACCCGCCTGAGGCCGCGCAGCACGCGCTGACCTGCACATTCGATGGGCGGGGAGTGCGACAGCCGGAACCTCACCGCACCCCCGCCCCGACACTTCCGAGCCGGCCGTCAGCCCGCCACCAGGCCGAGCGTTGACCCTCATATCCTCGGCCGGACGCATCACAGAGCCCGACCATCTGCCACAGCGTCCAGCCGGACTCATGCTGACCCCATGCCGACTCTTCTGACACCCCGTCAGCATGGGTATGAATCCTTTGGCGCGACACCAGCCATCCTGCCTCGGGCGGCGCGAGGCAGGTGGCCGGCTTCGACCGCTGCGCGATCCGGAGCGGGCCGAGGTGTAGAGGGTTTGGAGTAGCGGGTGCACCTGCGGTGCGGTATTCGTCACCCACCGCCGCTCGAGCCCGGCCCCGCCCCGAAGGGCCGTCCGGCGACCGGGCCCGGATCCGCTGCCACTGGGGGCGGATCGACACGTTCGGGCTGGACGAGAACGGCAGCCGGGTGGTGATCGAGTTCAAGAAGGGCACGGACAGCGGCATCGTGTCGCAGGCACTCTCCTGCATGGCCTGGCTGGACTCGGCGCACCACGAGTTCGAGGCGCTGGTACGGAGAGTGCTGGGCGTGGAGGCGGCCGAGCCCGTGGACGGGCGTCGTCGCGGATGGTCTGCATCGCGGCCGGTTTCTCTCACCACGAGCGGGTGGCCGTGCAGCGGCTTCCCGGGGCGATCGACCTGGTGCACTATCGGGTGTTCAAGGGCGGTCTGCTGAGTCTGTCGCTCGTCGAGTCCTGGCCCGGTTCCCTGGCCGCCGCGTCTTCTCGTCGGGCGCGGGCGCGCGACGTGGCGGCCGGGAGTGCACCGGCCTCACCCGTCGGCGGCTCCGCAGGCGGGGGCGGATCTCGTTCCGGGGTGTCTGCGGGATCTGTACGTGGAGTTGGACGATGCGCTCACAGCGTGGGGCGAGGTCGAGGGGGCACCGTTGCGGCACTACATCGGCTACCGGCGGATGGTGAATGTCGCTTCGGCTCTCTTCCGTCCGAAGCACGAGGTGCTCCTGGTCTGTCTCCGTCTCGACCCGGACACTGTGGAGCTGGAGGAGGGTTTTACCCGTGACATGCGCGGGATCGGTCATCTCGGGACGGGTGACCTGGAGGTGCGCGTCTCGTCGGCGGCCACGCTGGAGAAGGCGGTTCCGTTGACCAAGCGGGCGTACGACGCGGCGTGACACGACAGAAGGGGCAGTTGGGCACAGTGACCACGGACGCCCGGCCGCCCCTTCTCATGCTCACTCCGTGGGCCAACGCTTGGGCGATGCTGTGAAGTTGAGACGGCCAATGATGACGAGCCGGGCCGTACCAGTACTGCAGGATGATGCCGGTCCGGTGAGCCTGCCGGAGAGGAACGCCACCACTGTCCCCACTGCTGAACGGCGCGTAGGGTGTCGAGTCATGACGCTGCTGCCGGACCTGCCTCAGAACACGGCGCTGCTCGCCCTGCTGCGGCAGCAGGGCGTTCCGCAGGAGCGCGGCGCCTACGCCTACGAAGGGTGGGAGCTGCATACCCACCCCGATCTGATCGAGAGGCTTGAGGACCTTGCTCCCCAGTGGCCCGTCCTGGCGACGTTCGGGATGCCGGTGCTTGCAGCCAAGGGCATCGCCGCGGTCGTCGCCTGTAGCACGAACACACTGCTGGTGCGCCTTCCCGAAGCGCCGGCTGAGCCCCTGGAGCCCGCAGGGCCCTACCTGCCCCTGACGGATCCGGGCCAGGGTTGGTACTCGGTCTGCCCCTGGCAGAGCGAGCTTCCCTCGGCGGAGTCCAAGCGCCTGTTGGCGCTCCTGATCCAGCATGCGCTCTCATATGCAGCGAGCCTCTCGGAGGACGACAGCATCGACTGGCAGGGACGCCCGGTGCAGACTCCGGGCAGACGCAAAGGCAAGGCCAAGGGCAGACGACCCAGCAGGGACAAGGGCAGCCGGCAGAGCGGACGCGGACGACGGCGCTAGGGTGCGGAGCGAGTCCCGACCAACAAATCGCCCCTGGTGTGGTCTTTGATCCAGATCATCGAGGCGCGCAGGTGGAGTCCGGCGAGGTAGCTCTCCGGGGTCTTGTCGTACCGGGTGGCGATGCCCCGCCATGCCTTCAGCTTGTTGATCAGCCGCTCGACGGTGTTCCGTTCCTTGTGCAGGTCTGCGTTGCGGCTGACGGGCCGGGTGCGGAGGCGGCCAACGGGCCCGTGAACCCGGATCTTCTTCAGGACGGGGATGAACTGCGGGCTGTCGGCAGCCTGGCCGGCGGCCAGGACAAACGCTGGCGGGCGGCACTTACGGTCGGCGGCACCCCGTTTCGCGGCCTCCGCGATCAGGCCCTCCAGTGGGGCCTCGAGCACACTGGCGTTACGCCACAGCCGGAAGCGGTTTGACACGGTCGGCCAGGCGCCGAACTCCTGCGGCATCTCCCGCCACTGCCCGCCGGTCTTGAACCGCCAGATCACGCCCTTGAACTGCTGCCGCAGGCGCTCGGGTACGGGCCGTACTCGCCGATCAGCAGGTACGGCCCAATGAACTCCCATTCCTCGTCCGACAGTTGCACTCGCGTCACGCAAAGCGGTCTACCGGATCAGGACTCGGAGCGAGGGCGCACCCAAAAATTGATCACGACGCGATACGCGCCCTTGACCTCTTTCCATGCGGAGCTGCAACGGGTCCACCAGACCTCTGGACCTCAGATCGGGCCTGCAACTTTCACCGGTGCCGTCCTTCGGCGCGGTCGGCGAGTCGGGCAGGATCAGACGGAAGGCGCAGCCCTGGCCGGGGCGGTTGTCCAGTTCGAGGCGTCCCCCGTGTGCGGCGGCGATGGCGGCGGCGATGGCGAGGCCGAGGCCGGAGCCCGGTTCGCGGGTGGCGCCGAATCCCGGTGCGGCCGAGCGGTCGTGGGGGGTGGCGCGATAGAAGCGGTCGAAGACGCGGTGGGCCTCGTCGGGTTCGATGCCGGGTCCGTCATCGGCGACCTCGACCACGCAGACCGGAGTGCCGGCCGGTAGCGGCCGACCGCTGCCGGGGTTCCCTTCGGCGGGGGCGCGGGTGAGGCCGACCCTGACGTGGACGACGGTCTCGGAAGGCGTGTGCGTGGCGGCGTTGGACAGCAGGTTGCCCAGGACCTGGGCGAGCTAGTGGGGGTCGCCGGGCGTCTCGACGATGTCGAGTGCTCCTCCGGTCCCGGTGGAAGGGGACTCCCCCGCCCCTGCGGGTGCAGGGGGCCCGGGATCCGCCGGAAGCGGTTCCAGGGTGATGGTGCGGCGGGGGTGGCGGATCGCGGTGGTGGCGATGGCGTCGGCCGCGAGGGAGAGCAGGTCGACGGGTTCGCGGTGGGTGACGGGCGCCTCGCCGAGCTTGGCGAGGAGGAACAGGTCGTCGACGAGGCGGCTCATGCGGTCGGCGTTGTGGGCGATCAGGGCGTGTGCCTCGTGGCGCCTCGCGGCGGCCATGTCCGGCTCGTCGAGCAGGAGCTCGGCGAAGCCCTGGACGGCGGTGAGCGGGGTACGCAGTTCGTGTCCGGCGTCGGCCATGAAATGGCGCATCCGCGCTTCGGAGGTCTCCGTGCGGTGCAGGGCGGTGCGCAGGCGGTCGGGCCCCTCGTAGGAGACCACGCGCCAGCCGGAACCCGACGCGTCGCCCCCTGCCGGGAGGGTGCTCGGCCGCCCGCGAGCCAGGTCCAGGTCGGCCGCCCGGGCCGGGAGCCGGGGCCCGGGGCTCCGCCCGCTTCCCAGGAAGGTGGGCAGCAGGTTTCCATCCCGGTCGTAGAAGTAGACGCGGTAGTCCGAGGGCAGGGTGTCGTCCGGCCTGGGGGGCCGCAGCGCATCGTTGCCCGTGATGACGTCCTCGTAGACCCGGCCGGGCGGACGGAAGTGGGCGAGCCGGTCGTCCACCTGGTCGGTGAGCCAGCCGCGCAGCACGGTGAGGGCGGCGAGCTGGGACAGCAGGACGGCGCCGGTGGCGAGGAGCGCGGCGATCAGGACGAGACGGCTGCGCAGGGAGCGCGGGCGCAGCCGGCAAAGTCTCCTCACCGGCCGGCCGTAGGCGTCTCGTCGCGCGGCAGCCGCAGGCAGTACCCGACCCCGCGCACGGTGTGGATCAAGGGGGGTGCGTCCTGGTCGAGCTTGCGGCGGAGGTTCTTGACGTACGTGTCCACGATCCGGGTGTCGCCGGAGAAGCCGTACTGCCAGACCTGCTGGAGGATCTCGGCCTTCTCCACCACGCGCTCGGGCTGGGCGAGGAAGCAGGCCAGGAGCCGGAACTCGGTCGGGGACAGCTTCAGCGGCCGGCCCGCGCGGAACACCTCGTGGCTGTTCTCGTCCAGAGTGAGGTCGGCGTACCGCAGGGCCGGCCGGCCGCCGGTCTCGGCGGGCGGGGTGTTGCTGCGCCGCAGGATGGCGCGGATGCGCAGCAGGATTTCCTGGACGTGGAAGGGTTTGGTGACGTAGTCGTCGCCGCCGGAGCTCAGGCCGATGATGCGGTCCTCGACGCCGGTCCGGGCGGTGAGGAACAGAACGGGCGTGTAGACGCCCTGGGCCCGCAGGTCGCGGATGACCCGGAAGCCATCGGTGTCGGGGAGCATGACGTCCAGGACGATCAGGTCGGGCCGGCTGCTGCCCGCCTCGAACATGGCCTCCTGCCCGGTGCCCGCGCTCCTGACGGCGTACCCGGCCGCGGTCAGCGCCGAGGACAGCAGGGTGCGGATGCTGGCGTCGTCCTCCACGACCAGGACGGTGTGCCGGGCGCCGGCGGGCGCGGCCGGGAGGTTCGGGGGAGCGTTCATGTTCTCGGCACCTCGGCGGTACGGGCGGGGGAGCTGCGGCGGGCGGCTCCGGTGCGTGCGGCGCGATGGTAGGCGGGCATCCTGTGCCGCTCCTGTCCATGGCGGGGTGAAAGGGGTGTTTCCGGCGCCCCGGGGCGTCCCTGCGGAACGTCCGTGCGGGGCGCCGGAACCGTTCTCAGCCGGTCACTTCCTTGTCCTTGGCCAGGGCCGCGGTACGGTCGGTGACGGTCTTGGTGAGCTTGGTCACGGCGGTGTCCAGTTCCTTGGAGTCGGCGCCTGCCGACCGGGCCTGCTCGGCGATCGCCTTGACGCTTTCCGCCGCCGTGCCCGAGGCGTAGAACGTCTGGTACAGCTCGCGGTACGCCTTCTTGTAGACGGAGTCGAAGGCGTCCAGGGCCAGGAATTTGGTCTTCAGGACGTGGGACATGCCGCCCCTGCCTCCGCCGGGGCCGCCCGCGCGGTCGCCGCCGGCACCGTCGGCACCGCCGGGGAAGCCTTCCGGCATTCCTTCGGGGAAGCCCTCGGGCATTCCCTCCGGCATTCCTTCCGGCATTCCGTTCGGGGGCGTGCCGCCGTCCGTGTTCCCGCTCGTCGTACCTCCGGCCCCGGCGCCGCCGGGACGGGCGCCGGGCATGCCGCCGCCCATGCCTGTGGAGTCGTCAGGTCCGGCGGTCGCGTCTCCGCTGAAGGTGAGGTTGTAGTCCCAGCCGAGCACGGAGAACTTCTTGGTGTCCAGGTCGTACCGGAGGAGATAGTTCTTGCCGGGTCCGGCGATGTCGTCGAAGTTCAGCAGCAGGTTCTGCGAGGCGACGTAGCGGGCCAGTGAGTCGACGTCCACGTACTTGTGGAGGTCGCGGGCGAACTCCTCGTCCGACGCCTTGCTCGCCCACTTGATGAGCTTCATGACCGGTTCGAGGTCCTGGCTGCCCTTCTTGTTGAGCTGCTTGAAGGAGTTCTCGTACTCGCTGGGGTCGTCCCCGCGGTATTCGAAGCTGCCGCTCGCCTTGGCCTTGTACAGCACACCGTTGCCGTCGGCGATGTCGTCGGCGTAGTCGGTGTCGGGCGCTTCGACCATGAGGCGGGTGGTGGCGGGCCGGTTGTTCACCTCCAGCTCGGTGAATGCGTACCGCTCGGCCTTCTGCCCGCTCTCGTCGGTCAGGGACAGCGACAACGCCTCGTTGAGGGGGACCTGCGCGTTGCTGCCGGGACGCAGCGAGATCTCCCGCTCGCCCTGGTAGGCGCGGCCCTCGACGTACTCGTCGATCTTGACGAGCCAGGGCAGTTCCTCGGGCTTGTCCGCGGACAGGTCGTACTGGACCATCCCGCCAAAGCCGCCGCCACCGCCAGGACCGCCACCACCGCCGGTGCCACCAGTACCGGCCACACCACCAGTACCACCGGCTTCGCCGGGACCGCCGCCGGGCTGCCGACCCTGGCGGCGGTCCTGGCCCCCGGTCGCGCCGTCGGCGCCGGCCGGGGCGCCCTGCGGGGCGCCGGGCAGCTGCCGGCCGCCACCGGGCATGCCCCGTTTGCCCCGCAGGGACGACAGTGTGGAGTTGCCCTTGAGGCGGATCCCGACGTCATCGAGATGGACGCCGTCGATGACGAGGTCGGCCTCGACGTAGTCCTTGGTGCCGTCCTCCTTGAACTCCTTCATCATCTTGTCGAAGTCGGTCTGCTTGTAGGTGAGCTGGATCGAGTGCGGAACGGAGGTGTCGTACAGGCCGACCGTCCCGCGGACGTCCTCGGTGATGGGGTCCCCCTCGACGCGCGAGGCGGACGTCACGTACGGGGAGATCCGCGCGTCACCGAGGAAGAAGACCATGGCGGCGAGCCCGATACCCAGTGCCGCCCCCGGCTTCCAGTGGTGGCGCAGCCGGACGGGCAGCCGGTCCTTCAGCCGCCGTCCCCGCTGTCGCGGGGTCGTCGGGCCGTTCATCACAGGTCCGTGGTGTCGTAGCCGGTCAGAACGGTGACCCGCTGGCCGGAGGTACGCTCCTGGAGCGCGCCGACCAGGTCGCCGGGCTCGGCGCCCTTCTTCAGCCGCACCGTGTAGAAGACCTCCGTCAGCGCGCCGCCGCGGATCGTCTCCGTGCTGACGAGCTCGAACTCGCTGGTGTACTTGATGAGGACGTCGCGGATCTGCGGCGTGTAGTCCTCACCGGCCGGGACCTGGACCTTGACGACCTGACGCTGCACATTGAGGGCGAACCAGTTGAACTTGAACATCACCAGGACGACGGCGCAGATGACGACGGCGCCGACGGCGGCCAGGGTGTAGAAGCGGGCGCCGCAGGCCATGCCGATCGCCATGGCCAGGAAGATGAAGCCGACGTCCCTGGTCTCCTTGACCGCGTTGCGGAAGCGGACCACGGACAAAGCGCCGACCAGCGAGAACGCGCGGGCCAGGTTGGAGCCGACGACCAGCATGATCAGGGCGACGATCATGCCGACGATGACCAGGGTCTGCACGTAGGACTGGCTGTAGGAGACGTTGCGGTGGGTGTACCGGTACGTGTAGCCGATCACCGTGGACAGGATGAACGACAGCGCCATCGCCGCCACGACGTCGGCGACGCTGAACGTGCCGCTCAGCTCCTGCAGGTTGAGGTCGAAGTTCACTGCGCTCCTACTTTCGACGGCGCGTCGTGCCGCACCGGCTGCTCATGAGTGGGGGTGGGGATGGGCGGCGGGCAGTCCGCCTCGTTGACGTGGAAGACCGAGCGCGGAGCCAGGCCGAACGCCTCGACGGACTGCACGTACTTCGAGATCCGGACGAGGTTGAGGTTGCGCCGCGCGGCCAGATCGGTGATCCAGTGCGGGGTGCGCTCATTGACCTTGATCTCCATGACCGACATGTGCGGCGGGATCGTGAACCGGTTCTCCGGTGCGGGGATGCCGAAGTGGAAGTCCCGGTCGCGTCCGCGGATGCGGCGGTCGAAGGTGACCCGCAGGCCGGTGTCGGCGTCACGGCCGACCAGGGCCTCGCGCTGGTAGCCGGTGATCGCGGTGGGCTGGAGGTTCAGCCGCACGACCAGTTCGAGGACCTCCTGGATGAAGGAGCTCTCCTTCGGCGAGTGGTCCACCATCTGCCGGCCGTCGCACAACTGCCGTGCCACGCCGTAGGGAAGGGTGATGCGGCGCTTCTGCGTGACCCGGTTGACGCGCTGCTTGATCTCCACGCACACCGGGGAGTCGTCGGTGACCCCGTCGAGGTCGCCGTAGTGGCGTATGCGCAGCTTGCGGCGGAACTTCAGGCCCTCGATCTTCTCCCAGTAGAAGCGGAGCTGAGGGGTGTCGTAGTACAGGCTCCACACCCCGTAGCCGCCGACCGGGCTGTGCAGGTCCCGGTCCATCCGCTCGCCCAGCTCGTCACGGATCTCGGCCGCCTGCTCCACCGGAACCAGGTACTTCAGCTCGAACCGGTTGAACGCGTGCAGTCGGCTCGCCACGTGCAGCGGCTCCTCCTCCGCCCCGTCCCCGACCGTTTTGTCCCCGGGCGTCCGGGTCTCGCCCGCCCGGCCCTCGCGCGCCGCGGCTGCCTTCGACAGGAACACCATGCGCCTCCTTGCTCGTACGTTGCGGATCGACCGGCCTCGTACAAGCAACCAGCGGCGGATGAGGAGCCCATGAGAATCAAAGGTGGATTTCAGGAGTCTTCTGAGGGCCTGGAAAGTGAACAAGAGGGGTTGTCGTCATGATCCGCAGGCCTCGGAGCGGACGCGGCCACAGCGTCCGTCCTCGTCGCGCCACCTCCCCGCGCCTCCAGCCGCCGACCAGCCGCCGTGGTCGGCATCGCCATCGCTGCCATCGCGGTCCGGGGAAGAGCAGGACATCCGGCTTCAGCGAGCCGCGCGCCCCGGCGTACGGGGATCCTCTGCGCAGGCGTCATGGCACGCATGAGCACACCGGCGAGAGCCTGGGGGCCTTCGATGCGCCGCTGAAGTTCGGCGACCCCGGACACGCCCGCGCCGCCCCCGTCAGCCCTCGCCTCCGCAGTTGGCGCATCACGGAGTTCGACCGCCAGTCGCAGCGCCCGTCGGCCCCATGCCGACCTGATGCCGAGATTCCTGACGTGCAGTCAGCCCCACGCCCCACACCGCTTCGCGAGAAGCGAGGTGCGCCCCTGCCGGACTTCGAAGCGTGCGGGGCGGGGCGGCCGAGGCCGGTTGCCTCCCGCACGGGCGGTCGCTACGGCCGGGTGAAGGTCATGTGCGTGACGCCGCCGGGGGTTGTCACGGACTCGGTGCGGAAGCGCTTCTCCAGCCCTTCGAGTCCGTCCCACAGGCGCTCGCCACGGCCCAGGACGATCGGAACGACCGAGATGTGCAGATGATCGACGAGGTCTTCGACGAGGAACTCGCGGATCGTGGTCGGCCCGCCACCGATCCTCACATCCAGGTCGCCCGCGGCCTCGCGCGCCCGACGGAGCGCTTCCTGCGGCGTGGCGTCGATGAAGTGGAATGTGGTTCCGCCCTCCATCTCCACCGAGGGGCGGGGGTGGTGGGTCAGGACGAACACCGGGGTATGGAAGGGCGGGTTGGGCCCCCACCAGCCGTTCCAGTCATCGTTCTCCCACGGTCCGCGCTGGGGGCCGAACTTGTTGCGGCCCATGATCTCCGCTCCGATGCCGACATCCCAGGTGCTGGCGATGACGTCATCGACCCCAGCACTTCCGTCCGGATTGCCCAGCATCTGCTGGAAGGTCCTGGTCGGGAAGAACCACTCATGAAGCCGGGTACCGGCGTGACCGAACGGGGCGTCGAGACTCTGCCCTTCGCCAGTGGCGAACCCGTCGATGGAGATGGAGAAGTTGTGGACCCTCACGCGGGACATTGCACGGACCTCTGCCCTCGAAGCGATGTGATTGCGAACTGCAATCACCAGCCGCGGGCGAGCCTAGACTCGGTGATGGCAGAATGCAATCACTGGAGGTGGGCATGCGAGACGAACCGCGGTCCGGATGCGCGATCAACGCGGCGGTGGAGGCGCTCGGGGACCAGTGGAGCCTCATCGTCCTGCGCGACGTGATGTTCGGCGGGCGCCGGCACTTCCGCGAGTTGCTCAGCCACTCCGAGGAGGGGATCGCGTCGAACATTCTCAGCAGCCGCCTCAAGGCCCTCGTCACCGGCGGTCTCCTCACGCAGCAGCAGGCCGGGCGAGGGCACCGAGCGGCCTACAGCCTCACGGAAGCGGGCATCCGGACGGTCCCCGTCATGGTGGCGCTCGGCTCCTGGGGGATGCGGCACCGCCCGACCACACCCGAACTCAGCGTCCGTGCACGTCTCTTGGAGGAAGGCGGCCCACGTCTCGGGGAGGACCTCATGGACGAACTCCGAGAGGTGCACCTGGGTGTTCCCCGCCCGGACCCCAACCGCCCCCGGCCCTCCGAACTCCTTCGGGCAGCCTACGAGCAGGCACTCACAGAGGCGCACTGACACACCCCTGCGGCCGGCATCGAGCTCACCGTCTCCGCCCGACGGCTCACCGGATGCAACAACGCAGGAGCACTGTCACCACCGCCCCGGTCCATCGGGTGCGGCGGGCATCAACCGCGGTGCGTCGAGGCGGGGAGACGTGCACGAACCCACCGGTGCACCCCTCCCCCGGGCCACGGCCGGGACGGCCGTCCCCCGTGAGAGCTACCCGCAGATGCGCTCCGCGGGGGGACGATCCGGAACCGTCTGGTCCGTAGGTTCGAGACCAGCCGCGGTACCCGGTCCGCGGCTACGGAGAAGGGGATCTCATGAGGCTGGTCCGGCAATTCCTGGCGGTCGCGGCGGTGGCGTTCGTCGGCAGCCAAGCCGTCGCGGCGGTGGACGGGAGCCCCTGGCCCACCCTGCTGCTCGGCCTGCTTACGGCGGTGCTCGCCGTCCTGGTCTACCGGTGGGTGGTACGACGGACCGAGCACCGCCGGCCCGCGGAGCTCGCCACGCGCGGCATCTGGGGCGCGACCGCGCGTGGCACGCTGATCGGCGCCGCCGTCTTCGGGGCGGTGATCGCCGGCCTCGCCCTCCTCGGCAACTTCCACATCGACGGCCGGGGCACGGTGACCGGTGCGATCGGGCTCGTCGGGCTCATGGCGGCCGCCGCCGTCACGGAGGAACTCCTCTTCCGCGGCGTCCTGTTCCGCATGGCCGAGGAACGCCTGGGCACCGGTTGGGCGCTGACCGCGACCGGTTCGCTGTTCGGCCTGATGCACCTGACCAACGAGCACGCCACGGCGTGGGGCGCCCTCGCCATCGCCATCGAGGCCGGCGGCATGCTCACCGCCGCCTACGTCGCCACCCGCAGCCTGTGGCTGCCGATCGGGCTGCACTTCGGCTGGAACTTCGCCGAGTCCGGCATATTCAGCACCGAGGTCTCCGGAAACGGTGCCACGCACGGCCTTCTCGACTCCTCGACGTCCGGTTCCGCACTCGTCACCGGGGGCGCCTTCGGACCGGAGGCCAGCGTCTACTCCGTGCTGTTCGGCATCCTGGTGACGGCCGCCTTCCTGCGCATCGCCCACCGCCGCGGCCATCTGCGGCCCCGCCGCCGAAACACCGAACAGACCTGCGCCACCGATACACTCGCCCGGTGAGCCGGCTCGGCAGGACGCGCGTGCGTACCCTCAGCGAAACCCGAAGTGACGTACGAGCAGCGGGAGCCGGGGCCGAAGGCGCCGTACGGCCGTGGCACGGAGCCGTATCTCTGTGGCACCGGCTCGACGTGACGGCTCGGGACCTTGCGCTCGGGCTGCTGTTCCTCGTCGCCTCGGTCCTCCCCGGCTTCCGGGACAACGGGACCGCCATCGGCGACGTGGCAACCCGCTCCCTCGACACCCTGGGCATCGTTGCCGTCGGCCTGGAATGCCTGTCCCTGGCCCTGCGGCGACGCTCACCGGCCCTGTGCCTCGCCCTGGTCTCGCTCGGGTTCAGCCTCGACCAGCTCCGCGGCTACCACACGTTCGCCGGTACCGCGCTGGCCATCGCCCTGCTCAGTGCGGGCGCCCACCTGCGCCGGAATCGGCGTACCACCGCAGTCCTGTTCTCCGTGGCGTACATTCCGCTCGCCGTCACTCTCTCCCGCATCGGCCGGGGCGGCGAGCCGCCGAGCGGATTCGTGACCTTCTACCTCGTGCTGGCCTTCGCCTGGGGCATCGGGGCCTGGCTGCACGCGACCCGGGCCGCGGAGGCCGAGCGCCGCCGCCGCGTCGCCGACGACACCCGCGCCGCGGAACGCACCCGCATCGCGCGAGAACTGCATGACGTCGTCACCCATCACGTCACCGCGATGGTCGTGCAGGCCGAGGCAGCCCGTTACCTGACGTCCGCGCCCGAACGCCTCGACGACACGCTCGGCGCCATCACCGACACAGGTCGGCAGGCCATCTCCGACCTGCGGCAACTGCTCGACCTGCTCGAACCGAGCCACGGCCCCGGCCAGGCCACCGCTCACGGCGCCGGACCGAGAACACCCGCCATCGGCGGACTGCGTACGCTCGTCGAACAGACCCGACGGGCCGGACAGCCGGTCGAGTTCACCGAGGAGGGCACCCCGGCCGTGTCACCGGGCAGCGCCGATCTCGTCGCCTACCGAGTGGTGCAGGAAGCCCTGACCAACGCCCTCAAGTACGACCACGGCGGCCTGACCACGGTCCGGGTCCGCCACACCGACAAGGAGATCACCGTGGACATCGCCACGGACGGCACCGGTTCGCGCGCCCCGTCCCCCTCCGGCGGCGGACGGGGCCTGGCCGGGCTGCACGCACGGGTCGACGGCCTCGGCGGCGACTTCGACGCGGGCGCCCGCACCGGCGGCGGCCACGCCGTACGGGCCCGCATACCCGTGGGCGGCGCGGCGTGAGCGCACCGACCCGGGTCCTGGTCTGCGACGACCAGATACTCATCCGCACCGGCCTGGTCACCATCATCGGGGCGCAGCCCGACCTCGAGGTGGTGGGCGAGTGCGGGGACGGCCGCGCGGCGGTCGACCTCGCCGGGCGGCTGAGCCCCGACGTCGTGGTGATGGACGTACGGATGCCAGTGCTCGACGGCATCGAGGCCACCCGCCTGCTGGCCGGAGCCGGGGTCGAGAAGCCCGTCAAGGTCCTGGTCGTCACCACGTTCAACCTCGATGAGTACGTGTACGAGGCACTGCGCGCGGGCGCGAGCGGTTTCCTGCTCAAGGACGCGCCCCCGGCCCAGCTCCTGCACGGCATCCGCACGGTGGCCGTGGGCGCCGCCCTGCTGGATCCCGAGGTCACCCGCCAGCTCGTCGGCCGCTACGCCGCCCGCATCCGGCCCGTCGACGACGGAAGGGCGAGCGAACTACCGCTTACATCACGCGAGTTGGAGGTCCTGCGACTCATCGCGGACGGCCTCTCCAACAGCGAGATCGCCGGGAGCCTCCAGATCAGCCAGGAGACCGTCAAGACGTTCGTCTCCCGCATCCTGGCCAAGCTGGGCCTGCGTGACCGCGTCCAGGCCGTGGTCTACGCCTACCGCCACGGCCTGGCGACGTGAGTGGCGGGGCGGGACACACGGCCCCGACGGTGCGGTGGTGCCGGTCGGGACGCCCGCACGGTGCGGGGGCCGGTCCGGCCTCTGGATGCCGCCCCGGCCACGGAGCATACGGACCGTGGCCGGGGCAATAGCGGCAGTAGCGGCAGTAGCGGCAGCCCGCAACGAGACGGCCCTCGCAGTCGGGCACTGCGTGCTCCTGGAGCAGGACATGGGCCTGCAACTGGCCCTTCACCCGGGCCCGGTACGAGTTGCGCACGCCACGCGCCCACGAGCCGGGCACCTGAACCCGTGACGGCCCGGACACCCGCTCGCTTAGTGGCCGGCTCCGGAAGTCCTTCGGGGGTTGACGCTGGGGGGGAGCTCCTGTGCCAGGTGGTGGCGTGGAACCCGGCCGAAGCGCGAGTTGACCTTCAAGTTGGATGAACGTCGACAATCGGGGCCATGGACGGCACCACGGAACTACTGAGCATCAGCGCCTTCGCGCGGCGGGTCGGTCTCGCTCCGAGCGCCTTGCGTTTCTACGACGACTGCCGCGTTCTGCGGCCGGCGTGGGTTGATGGGGCGACGGGATACCGCTTCTACTGTCCTGCTCAGGAGTCCCGTGCCGCTCTCCTGCGCAGTCTGCGGGAAGCGGGACTGCCGCTGGCTGAGGTCACCGTGGTACTCGACGGGCCCGAGCGCGAGGGCCGAGAGGTGCTGGAGCGGCACTTGGACAGGATGCGGGACCAGACGCAGGCGGCCGAGGCGGCCATCGCCGTGGTTCTACGTTCCTTCTCGACTGCCGGCAGCATGACGGAAGCGCGAATCGGCGGCGTGGAGTTGGCCAGTGCAGTACGCCAGGTGGTGCCGGCCGCGGCTTCCGACGCGGAACTTCCTGTGCTGGGTTGCGTCCTCATCGAGATCGATGACGGCGAGGTGCGTCTGGTGGCTACCGATCGCTACCGCCTGTCGATGCGCGTCCTGAGGCCGGTGGCACTCGGCGGAGGGCCCTGCCGCCTGCTGGTGCACGCGGCTGACCTGATCGAGTTCGGGCAATGGGCGGCGCGAGTCCATGAGGTCACCATCCAGGTCGGACCGGACGGCGCCCGCGCACGCAGTACGGCAGAGTCCCGCGTTCTGGTGACGGTCGATGACCTGTTCCCTGCCTACCGCGAGATGCTCTCGGCTCTGGCCCCGCCCGAATACCGCGTGATCGTGGATCGCCTGGCTCTGCGTGAGGCGGTCAACAGCCACGCAGACGCTGCACGTATCGCTCTGAGCTTCGCCGACGACGAGCTGGTCGTCTCGCTTGCCGACCACTCCGACGCCGTCACCCTGCCTGCGGTCTGCCATGCAGACCTGCCCCAGCGGATCGGTTTCGACCCCACCGTCCTGGGCCCCGCGCTGGAGGCCAGTGTCGGGCCCGACGTTCTGTTGGAGGTCTCCGCCGTGGACCGGCCTGTCGTGGTGCGTTCCGCGGACCAGGGCAGCTTCAGCACGCTGATCATGCCCGTCGCCCTCGACACCTCCAGCTGATTTCCCCAGCACCGCATCCTCACCACCTCAGGAGAACCGTGACCGCCCCCGAGAACATCGTCGTGCGGCTGTGCGCGCAGGGTATGCAGGCCGAGACCGAAGGACGGGATGCCCGAGCCCGGGACCTGTTCCATCAAGCCTGGGAAGCGGCCGAGGACGACTACGACGCCTGCATCGCCGCGCACTACCTCGCCCGGCACCAGCCGACTTCGCAGGAGACTCTGCGCTGGAACCAGGAGTGCCTGAACCGGGCCGACAAGGTCGGCGACGACCGTGTCCGCGGCTTCTACGCCTCACTTCACGGCAACATGGCCCGGGCCCACCGGCACTTGGGCCAGATCGAGCAGGCCCGCGAACACTTCGAGTCCGCCGCCGAGCACATCGACGACGTCCCGGCCGGCCCCCACCAGCAATGGCTCCGCTACCGCATCGCCGCAGGACTGCGTGCCACCACTCCGGCCGCACCACAGCAGCACGAAGACGCGGTCGGCGAACTCCTCACCACGCTCTGCGCACGCGCGGACCTCGAAGCCCTGAGTCTGCTGCTGCCCCCGTACATGGGCAGCCTCGGCACACCCGAGGACGAGGAACGCGTCACCACCGCCCTGCGCATGCTCCATGCCGAGCGTCGTCTTCCCGACGAGGAGCAGGCCGTCCTCAGCCACGCGATCAAGGTCCGGTCCGCCGCGTGAGCGCCCCCGATCCTCGGTGACCCGCGCGACACGCACGTAGACCGCCGGCCGCCTTCGTAGGGGCCGACGAACCTTCAACGATCACGATGGCCCGCCGACC